>CBRGOK010000422.1:0-4118 GCA_967798035.1 uncultured bacterium | reverse complement strand
CCGACCTCGCCGGTGCGCCTCCTCGCGCGCGGCGGCGAGGACGTCCCGGAGCGCGTCGGGCTCGAAGTTGTCGAGGAGGACGACTTCGGCCCCGCCCCTGATGACCGCCAGGGCCTCCTCGCGGCTCCTCGCTTCCGCGTGGATCGGGACCCCCGCGCGCGCCCGCTCGCGCGCACGCGCGACGGTCGCCTCGACGCTCCCGCCGGAAAGCGCGTAGTGGTTCCCCTTGAGGAGGACGGCGTCGTGGAGGCCCGCCCGGTGGTTGGTCCCCCCCGCGGTGGCGACGGCGTACTTCTCGAGCGCCCGCAGGCCGGGGGTCGTCTTCCGCGTGTCGAGGAGGCGGACAGGCAGTCCTTTCACCGCCTCGAGGAACCGCGCCGTGAGCGTCGCGATCCCGCAGAGGCGGCCGAGGAAGTTCAGCGCCGTCCTCTCCCCGGACAGGAGAGCGCGGGCGCGCCCTCGCAGGACGAGGAGGCGCGTCCCGGGCCCGAACCGGGTCCCCTCCGCCGCCGCCTCGAGGACCTCGATGCGCTCGTCGAGAGCCCGGAGGACCCGGACGGCCACCGGCCCGCCGGCGAGCACCCCCGCCTCCTTCCCGACGATCGTCGCGACCGCCTGCGCCCCCGGGTCCACGACCGCCTCCGTCGTGAGGTCCCCCGCCCCGAGATCCTCCTCGAGCGCGAGCCGGACGAGGGGCTCGGAGGCTCGGGGGAAGGGGTCCATGGGTCGGGGAGGGGGTGCGATAGGGGAGGGGGATTGTAGGACTGGGGTTCACCGGCTGGGAGCGCCGGAGAACTCCTCCGCGAGGTCCGGCCGGAGCCGCTCGAGCGTGATCGGCCCGATTCCCGGGACGGAGAGGAGGTCCTCGGGTCCGCGGAATGGGCTCTCCTTTCGCGTCTCGAGGAGCGCGCGGACGCGCGCGGGGCCAAGCCCGTCGAGGAGGAGGAGCTCCTCCTCCTTGGCGAGGTTCGGATCGAGGCGGATCCGCAGCCGCTCCGGGGACTCGGTCTCGCCCCCTCGGGCGGCCGCCGATCCGCCGCACGCGCGCAGGAGCACGAGGACCGCCTGCCCGAGGAGGAGGCCGCAGAGGAGTCGCCTTCCGTCGATCCGCATCGCCGGAAGGAAGGACGCTCCGCGGCGAAACGGTTACACGGGTTCCCGCTCGCGGGGAGCGGGGGTCTCGCGCTCGACGCAGGCCTGGAGCCGCTGCGCGTACCCGCCGCCCGCCGGCTCGCGCTCCTGGAGCCGCGACTCGACCTCCTCCGCGATCTTCTCGAGCGCGGCGGCGGCCGGCGAGTCGGGGTGCGAGACCGGCACCGGGCGGCGCCGCGAGACCGACTCGGCGACGGCCGGGTCCTCCGGGATGGAGCCGAGGTACGGGATGTCGAGCCCGAGGAAGCGGCGCGCCACTCCGAGGACCTTCTCGGCGACCGCGCTCGCCTGGGCCTCGCTCCGGGCCCGGTTGACGACGAGGACGAGGGGGGACTCGCGCCGCCGGACCGTGGCGACCTTGATCCAGGAATAGGCGTCGGTCATCGCCGTGATGTCGGGGGTCGTCACGAGGACCGTGAGGTCCGAGCACCCGACGAAGAGGAGGGCCTGGTCGGAGACGCCGGCCGGCCCGTCGACGACGATCCGGTCGGCGCCCTTCTCCACCCCGACGAGCCCGCGCAGGACGAGCCGGAGCTGGAAGGGGGTGAGCGTCCCGAGGCCGGGAACGCCCGAGCCCCCCGGGATCACGGAGACCCCGGTCGGGGCGGGACGGAGTACGTCCTCCAGCTCGACGCGGCCCGCGATGACGTGGGCGACGGAGAGGTCCGCGCTCAGGCCCTGGAGGATGTGGGCGTTGCCGACGCCGAAGTCGGCGTCGAACACGACCGTGCGGAGCCCCTCCCGGCAGAAGCGGTGCGCGAGGGACGCGGCGAGGATCGACTTGCCGGTGCCCCCCTTGCCGCTCGCGACGGCGACCGTCCGGCCCGCGCGCTGCGCGGGCTTCAGGAGTCGCCACAGTAGGCCGCGGCGGGCCTCGATCCGTTCCGTATCCAGCGTCACCTCCAGGACCGCGGGGTCCGCGGACGGTCCGCGGGAGTCACCGGGTCAGTTCGTCGAGCTCCTCTTCCGTGAGGATCGCGGCCGGCGCGAGCGGGCCGGCTGCGGGGGCGGTGCCGTCGACCGTCAGACGGAGCAGACGCCCGAGGGCGGCGTCGAGGAAACGGTGGAGGGAGCGGCGGTCGCGGACGTCCTCCTCGAATTCCTCGGGGACGATCCCGCGCAGGCGATCCGGCCGCACGCCGAGGACGCCGACGAGCGACCCGGCGTGCCGGGCCTCCGCGTGCCGGTCGAGGAGGGTGATCTCGAGCTCCGGGTCGAGCCTCCGCAGGGAGGCGATCCCCTCCTCCCACGTCGGCCGGAGGGCGGGGTCGATCGAGGCTCCGACGGCGGGCGAGTGGGGCCGGGCCTCGCGGATGCAGGCGAGGCGTCGCGAGCCTCCCTCTCTCCAGGCCTCGAGCCGGGCCAGGGTGAGGTCGAAGCCGCCGAGCGACGCGATCCGCTGGCGGAGCCGGTCGGCGATGGCGGGGACGACGAGGAACGCCCGGGCCGGGGCGGCGTCGTCGAGGCGCGGCTCGCGCAGGCGCTCGAAGAAGGGGCGGGCCCCGGCGGCCCAGGCCATCCCGTCGAGGAGGGCGAGGAGGAGGGCGTCGCTCTCCTCGGGCCCGACGAAGACGAGGCAGGGGCGGCCCGTGGCGTCGGCGGCGAGCAGGTCGACGGGGATCCCGTCCCCGACCTCGAGGTCGGCCTTGAGGAGGAGGAGCCCCGGCTCGAGCTCGTCGGGGTGATTCCGGAGGTGCTCGAGGATCTCCATCTTCACGAGGGCGGCGCCGCTCATGGGACGCCTCCCCGTTCGACTGTGCTTTCGCCAATTCCGGACCGAACGCCCCCCCGCATGGGCGTCCTCGGACGCGAGCCGATGGAAGCAGCGGGGCCCGTGATCATGCGGGGAATGCTGCCGGCGCGCGGCGGCGCGGGGAAGACGCGGGAGGTCGGAGGATGGAGCCGAGACGGGCGCGCTGCGCGTCGCAGAGCGCGAGTCCGAGCGCGTCGGCCGCGTCGGCGGGCTTCGGCGGGGCCGGGAGACCGAGCCAAGCCTGGACCAGGGCTGCGACCTGGGGCTTGGAGGCTCCCCCATGTCCTACGACGGAGCGCTTCACCTCCGCAGGCGCGTACTCGTGCACGGGGACTCCCTCCTCGGAGGCGGTGAGGAGGACCACCCCCCGCGCTTCACCGATCCGGAGGGCGGCCTTGACGTTCCGTCCGACGAAGGGGGTCTCGAGGGCGACGACGTCGGGGCGATGCAGCCGGAAAACCCGCAGGAGGCCGTCGCGGAGGGCCCGCAGCCGGTCTCCGGCGGTCGCCTTGGCACGGGGAGGCCGGATCGTCCCGCACGCCCGGTAGCGGGGACCCCGAGCCGAGAGCTCGAGGACGCCGTAGCCGGAAACCCGTGTGCCAGGGTCGATTCCGAGAATGGTCGGCGTGGGGGGGCTCACCACCTACTCACCAGGGCCGAGGAAGTTATCCACAGGTTTCCCACCGATCAACCTTTCATTTGGCCCGAACGGAACGGGGAATCTGCTTTCGAGTTAGGATGCCCCGCATGCCCACGGTCGCCGCCCTGGTCCTCGCCGCTGGCAAGGGTTTGCGACTTGGTGGAGGCTCCCCGAAGGCCTTCCGGCCCCTCTGTGGGAGGCCGATGATGGAGTGGTCGCTCGAGGCGCTCGCCTCCCTTCCCGAGATCCGGGAGATCGTCCTCGTCCTCCCCGCCGGAGCCGTCCCGGGGAACGACTTCCGTCGGTTCCGGGTCGGGGGGGTCGCCGCCGGGGGCGCGGAGCGGTTCGATTCCGTCCTGGCCGGCCTCCGCTCCCTCCACGAGGCGACCGACCTCCTCGTGGTCCACGACGCCGCCCGCCCCCTCGTCCGTCCCGAGACGGTCCGGGCGGTGATCGCCGCGGCCGACCGCGCGGGGGGGGCGATCGCCGCGATCCCCGCGGCCGATACCCTGAAGCGGGTGGGCCCCGACCATCGGATCCTCGAGACGATCCCCCGCGAGGCGGTCTGGCGCG
>CBRGOK010000421.1:0-4119 GCA_967798035.1 uncultured bacterium | reverse complement strand
TCCAGAACGCGTCGCCCGCGGCGTTGCCCGTCGCGGCGTTGGGGCCGCACACCGGCGTGGCCGGGCCACCGCGGTGGTTGCGGATCCCGTTCTGGTGGTGGCAGACGATCTGGGTGCCGTTGCAGGGGACCCCGCAGAGCTGCGCGGGGGCGGGACCCGGGAGCGCGAGGAACGCGGCCGTCGGAGCGAGGAGAAATGCAGGCCTCTTCATTGGAACAGCAGCTCGACCGTGTTCGACCCGTCCTCGATCGTGAGGGTCGTCAGGTTGAGGTAGAGGGCAGCCGCGTAGAGGACGCTCCCGGAGAGCCCGGGCGGGACGAGGATGGGAGCGGTCTCCGCGCGCATGTCGGTGAAGACGCTCGCGACCCCCGAACCGCCGCAGAACACGTCCCCGGGGAAGTGGCAGAGAAGCCCCTGCCCCGGTCCGGAAGAATAGGAGAGGAGGGAGGCGGTGAGCGGGGTGGGGAAGAGGGCGACGCTCCCCGTGGATCCCGGGAGGAAGAGGGAGCCCGGGAGGAGCGCCGCGCCCGGGCCCGCGGGGCAAAGCGGGCTCCCCATCGAGTTGTCGGAGAGCAGGAACGCCGCCAGCCGGTCCTGCCCTGCGATCGCAGCGATCGCTCCCTGCCAGTCCTCCGAGCGCAGGACGACGGAGTCGCCCGCCGCGAGCTCGCGCGCGCCCGCGCCCGTCGAGGGGGCGAGGAGCCCCGCCGTCTGCCGGAGCACCTCGAGCGTGGGCTCGAAGAAGGCCAGCTCGCCGAACAGCTCCTGGGCCGGAGCGTAGGATCCCACGGCGCCCGTCGCCGCGTTGAACGTGCCCGAGTAGCTGGTGCCGCCGTTCGAGAGGACCGTCGTCTCGTTCTGGGTCTGCACCTGGAAGGAGTAACCGGGCGCCCCGAGGACCTGTCCCGGCTCGTGGAGGAACAGCATCGCGACGTCCGCGTTGGAGAGGGTCGGAAGGGAGGCCGTGGAAGGACAGGTGGCGAGGGCCGCCACGGTCGGCGTGTTGATGGAGACGTTGACCCGGTAGATCCCGACCGGGAGGGAGATGGCTCCGACCGCGGCGGCGTAAGACGGCGCTGCGGCGAAGTCGGGGACGCGGACGCCCGTCGGTCCGAGAACGACCGGACGGAGTTCGAGGTCTGGGATCTGGTAGGCCAGCGTGCCGGCCCCCGGCAGGTTGTTGAAGAGTCCCACCTCCCAACCCGTGACCGTGTGGAGACCGCTGCCGCGCGTCATCCCGTTCTCGCAGCCCCAGATCTTCCACTCGGCGTCGCCGGCGACATTGCCCCCCGCGCTCGCCGCGTTCGGACCCGCGATCGGGGCGACGTTCGCCGGATTCGGCGCCACGAGTCCGGTGTTGTTCCGGATCCCGTTCTGGTGGTGGCAGACCACCTGGACGCCGTTGCAGGCGACCGGGCAAGGCTGGGCGGACGCGGAGGCCGGGAGCCAGGCGAGGGCGCTCGCCGAGAGGAGCCAGAGTCCAGGCTTCTTCATAGGAACACCAGTTCCACGACGTTCGTCCCCTCGGGGATCGTGAGCGTCGTCAGGTTCACGCTGAAGGCGGCGGCGTAGAGGACATTCCCGGTCAGGCCCGGAGGCACGAGGATCGGCGGCGTGGAGGCCTGCAGGTCGGTGAACACGCTCGGGAGTCCCGTCGCGCCGCAGTTCACGTCCCCGACGACGTGGCAGTTGAAGCCCTGCCCGACCGTCGCCGAGAAGGGGACGAGCAACTGGCCCAGGAGAGGCGTCGGGTAGAGCGGAGCGAGCCCCGCCGAGCCCGGCAGAAGAGCCGATCCCGGGAAGAAGCCGGGCCCGCCTCCGGGAGGCGCCTGCCCGACCGGGCTCCCGGCCGAGTTGTCCGAGATCAGGACGGCGGAAAGGCGGTTCTGGCCGGCGATCGCGTCGGCACCGGCCTGCCAGTCCTCCACCCGCAGCTGCAGCGTGTCCCCCGCCGCGAGCTCGCGCGCCCCCGACCCGCGGGTCGGGACCGCGAATCCGGTCGTCTGCCGGTAGACCTCGAGCGTGGGTTCGTAGAACCCGAGCTCGGCGAACAGCTCCTGGGTGATCGGGTAGTGCGTGACGACGTTGAGCAGGGCGTCGTAGGTCCCGGAGTAGCTGTTCCCCGCGCCCGTCGGCGGGATCGAGGGATTCGAGATCGTGTTTGCCTCGGTCGCCGTCACGAGCATCGGAGCGTTCTGGAGCGGGGGAAGGGGCGGCAGGAAGGGGAGGTCCCAGAGGAAAAGGAGCGCGACATCGGCGTTCGAGAGGGTCGGGAGGATGGTCGTCGGCGCGCAGGACGACGGGACGGCGACGGAGGGATTGAGGATGGAGACGTTGATCCGGAAGGAGCCCGTCGGGAGGGCGATCGTCCCCGCGGCGAAAGCCGCGGTCGGGATCGCCGTCATGTCGGGCTCCTTCAAGCCCCCGGCCACGACGACGGGCCTCAGCGCAAAGTCGGGGACAAGATAGGTGTTCGTCCCGGGGCCCGCGTTGATGGCCCCGACCTCCCAGTTCGTGACGGTCGAGACTCCGCTGCCCCGGGTCATCGCGTTCTCGACGGCATAGATCTTCCACTCGGCGTCGCCCGGCACGTTTCCCGCCGCCGCGTTCGGACCCAGTTGCGGCATGACGGAAGCGAAGACGCCTCCGGCCATGGCCGCCCGGTGGTTGCGGATCCCGTTCTGGTGGTGGCAGACGATCTGGGTGCCGTTGCAGGGGACCGCGCAGAGCTGGGCGAACGCCGGCGACGAGAAAGCGATCCCCACGGCGAGCGTTCGCGCGACCACGCTCGATCGCACCATCTTCTCTCCTTCGGGTGGCAAGCCCGTGGGAAGCGACCCCGGCGATCCCGGAATCGCCTCCCGGCATCGGCGCGCCCAGCGTGCCACGGGGGAGCGGCCCGCGCAAGCGGCCCGGTCGCGGACGCCGGGATCGCCGACGGGGCGGCTCCTCCCGCTAGACTGGGCGCGTGCGCAGGGAACGAGGCCGGGTCATGGAGCGGATCGGGCCGCTCACCCTCGACCGGTCGTTCGACCTCGAGTTCTGGGAGAAGGCCGGGTCCGCGGCCCGGTTCCGAGCGGCCTGGGACCTGCTCGTCGAAGTCCACTTGCGAAGGGGGGGCCGCCGTCGTGACCTCCGCCTACAGAGATCTGTTGAGCGCATTCAACGAGGCGGGCGTCCGCTACCTCGTCGTCGGCGCCGCCGCCTTCATCGAGCACGCCGAACCGCGGGTGACGAAGGACTTCGACGTCTGGGTCGAGCCGACCCCTGAGAACGCGGCGCGCGCCTGGCGCGCCCTGGCGGAGTTCGGGGCCCCGCTCGCGGGGATCCGGCCCGAGGACTTCGGCCGACGGGACACGATCTACCAGATCGGCGTTCCCCCGGTCCGGATCGACGTGGTCACCTCGATCGATGCCGTCCGGTTCCCCACGGCCTGGAGGAACAGGAAGCGGGGCGTCTACCAGGGGGTTCGGACGGCTTTCCTCGGCCGGCGGGAGCTGATCCGCAACAAGCGGGCGATCGGGAGGCCACAGGATCTCGCCGACGTCACGGCCCTCGAGACGAGAGGACGACCGCGCCGGCGCCGACGGAAGCGCTGACCGGGGCTCTCCGGCCCGGGCCGTGGGGGACCTCGCTTGCGGGGACGGGTCGACGCAACCGGGACCGGGGGCGTCTATAACGTCCGGCTTCGGACCCCCGTGGAACCTCTCGTCGAGATCCGCGGACTCGAGAAGCGCTACCCGGCCCAGGTCGCCCTCGCCGGGCTCGACCTCCTCGTGCCCGGAGGGAGGATCTTCGGGCTCCTCGGGGAGAACGGGGCGGGGAAGACGACGACGCTCGGCTGCCTGCTCGGGCTCGTGCGGCCGGACGGGGGCTCGGTGCGGCTCTTCGGGGAGGACGTCCGGGCCTACCCCCGGATCGCGGGCCGGGTCGGCGTCTCCTTCGAGCACCCCTCGCTCCACCGGGCGCTCTCCGTCCAGCGGAACCTCGAGGTCTCCTGGCGGCTCGGCGGGCGCCCAGCGGGGAGGACGCCCGCGGACGGGATGCGCCTCCTCGGGCTCGAGCAGCACCGGGACAAGCGCGTCTCCGCCTGCTCGCGAGGCCTCCAGCAGCGCGCCG
>CBRGOK010000420.1:0-4127 GCA_967798035.1 uncultured bacterium | reverse complement strand
ATCGACGTGATACGGCGTCTCGCGAAGCGGCTCGCCCCCCAACTCCCCGAGGGCCCGGATCGTGGCGGCGAGCTTCCCCCGCGCTGCCTGGAGGTCGGGGTGGTCGTCGGGGAGCGTCCGGGAGCGGACCTCGAGGACCTTCTCCTCGAGCGCCCGGGCGCGGTGCAACTCCCCGAAGTCGTGCAACGTGGCGGCGAGGTTCCCCCGCGCCCTCTGGAGCTCGGGGTGATCGTCGGGGAGCGTCCGGGAGCAGACCTCGAGGACCTTTTCCTGGAGCGCTCGGGCGCCCTTCGACTCCCCGAGGAGCACGAGGGTGGACGCGACGTTCCCCCGCGCCAGCTGAAGGAGGGGGTGATCGTCGGGGAGAGTCCGAGAGCGGACCTCGAGGACCTTCTCCTGGAGCGCCCTGGCGAGGTCCAAGTCTCCGAGGGCCGTGAGCGTTCCTGCGAGGTTCGTCCGCGCGCTCTGCAGTTCCGGGTGATCGTCGGGGAGAGTTCGCGGGAGGACCTCGAGGACCTTCTCCTGGAGCGCCCGGGCGCCCCTCAAGTCACCGAGGCGCTCGAGAGTGCTCCCGAGGTTCCCCCGTGCCCGCTGCAGTTCGAGGTGGTCGTCGGGAAGAGTCCGGGAGAGGACCTCGAGGACCTTCTCCTGGAGCGCCCGGGCGCCCCTCGCGTCCCCGAGGTCCCTGATCGTCAGGGCGAGATTCGTCCGCGCGAGCTGGAGGTGGGGGTGGTCGTCGGGGAGAGTCCGCAGGCGGATCTCGAGGACCTTCTCCTGGAGGGCCCGAGCGCCCTCCAAGTCCCCGAGGACGTAGGTCGTGGCAGCGAGGTTCGTCCGCGCGAGCTGGAGGTGGGGGTGATCGTCGGGAAGCGTCCGGGAGAAGACTTCGAGGACCTCTTCCTGGAGCGCCCTGGCCCCCTGCGAGTCCCCGAGGGGGTACATCGTGTTGGCGAGGATCACCCGCACGCGCTGCAGGTCGAAGTGGTAGGGAGGAAGGAACCGCTCCCGAAAGGCTCCGACGAAGGTCAACGCGCGCAATGCCGTCGGCAAGCAGGCCGAGTCGTAGGCCGCGCGGCCCAGGTCCCATAGGGCTCCATCCACCGCCCGACTCCCCTCGGCTCCATGCGTCGAGACGAGGGCTTCGAGGGCCAAGTCCAGCCTCGTCCTGGCTGCGACGAGATCCCTTTTCGCCCGGAGATCCTCCACCTCCTTCAACCCCTTCCGGGCGGCCTCCGCGGCGGCGAGGGTGTCGGCCGTCTCGGGAGCCTCGCGGATCGTCAGGCTCGCACGGCCCCTCGCAGCGGGCGAGACGCCCGCCACGGTGATGCGGATCTCCGCACCCTCCTCGACCGTGAGGGCGAGGAACGGCACGTTGCCCCCACCCCCGTTGTCGTCTTCGCCGAGCAGGGCTCCTGCGGCCCCCTCGGCTCGGAGGAAGGGATCAAGTTCCTCCGAGAGGACGTAGAGGTAGAGGGTCCCCGAGGAGAGGACCCTGTAGGGAACGACGCGCGACGGTCCCCTCGCCTCGAGACTCGGATCGCCCTCGCGAAACTCGAGCGCGATCGGTGCTTCCGGGATGTCGGCCGGACGAGTCGCCTCCTGCGGACCGAGCGTGCCTGCGAGAAAGGCGAGAAGGAGCGTCGCGTCCTCCTGTTCGTGATTCCCGTGCACGCCGACCCTAGGCGGGCTGCCGTTGCGAGGCAAGCTCGTGGACGCGGCGTCGGATGCCCTGAGAGACGGCGGCGAGGGACCGATTCCGGTGCGCGGCGACTGGATCGAGACTCCGTTCGTGACCGTGAGGCAGCCGCGCCCGGCATGGGCGATCGCCTTGGCGGAGGTCCACAAGCCGAGAGGGACCGGGTCGCTCGACCGGAGGCCGGGGCCCCTTGCCGGAGGGTCGAGTCGTGCTAAGAATCGCTCCACCGCTCCCGAGAAGAGAGAGCAGCCCCCATGTCGAACGCGCTGTCGAACCAGTATCCGATCGCGGTGTCCCTCACCACGAAGGACATCAAGAAGAGCCTGGCCTTCTACCGTGACACGCTCGGCTTCGAGCTGAAGGAGTCGTGGCCCGACCCCCAGAACCCGCTCTGGGCGAGCCTCCTCCTCGACCGCCAGTCGGTGATGATCGGGGCGCTGATGCCCCCGGACCAGGTCGACAAGATGTGCGGGGGGGACCCCGAGGCGGGGCAGTTCATGAAGACCCTCGCCGAGAGGCTGAAGTCGAACCGGCCGGGCGTCGGGATCTACACCTACATCCAGGTCCCCGACATCGACGCCTACCACAAGAAGATCACCGCGAAGGGGCTCAAGGCCCCGGCCCCGAAGACCCAGTTCTACGGGATCCGCGAGGTCTGCCTCGAGGACCCGGACGGGTACGGCTACATCTTCTACACCACCGTGAAGCTCGAGAGCTGCTCCTCGTGCGGGATGCCGCTCGCGGACTCCAAGCCCGGGCAGATGTACTGCGGCTACTGCGCCGACGACGCGGGCAAGCTCAAGCCCTACGAGGTCGTCCTCGAGGGGACGGTCAAGGGCTACTTCATGGGGATGAAGAACCTGGCGCGCCCCGAGGCCGAGAAGGCCGCGCGCGAGCACCTCTCGAGGATGCCCGCCTGGGCGGGCCGGAAGTAGTCCCCCGCGAAGCTCTGGATCACCCGGCGTCCCCGTCCCGCGAGGGACGGGGGCGCCGCGCTCTTCCGGCTCGACCGGGGGTGGGGCGGACCCGGGTCCCCCGACTACCGCGTCGCGTCCGCCGCCGCGTGCGGCCGGAGCCGGAGGGTCGGGTCCCCGAGGAGCATGAACTTCATCCCCTGGAAGAACACGCTCGGCGGGTACCAGTCCTCGGTGGGGACGAGCGAGGCGAGGCGCTCGGCGTCCCAGTAATTCGCGACCGCGGCCTGCCACGCCTCCCCGATCCGGGCCGCGGGATCGCTGGCGAGCGCCTTCGTGAACCCCTCGAGAAGGGTCAGGGCGCAGGGCTGCGACCCCGTGTTGCATCCGATGTAGGCGACGGCGCCGCCGGTCGGCATGCGGAGCAGCCTCTCCCCGAGGCCGGTGGAGTTGAGCCGGCCGGGCTGGAGGGGCGCCGGCGCAGGCGGGGGAGAGGGGAAGACCTCCCCGGCGTTCGTCCCGCGATGGAGTCCTCCCTCCTCGTCGAGGTAGGCCTCGTAGGGCGCCTCCGCGCAGAAGTGGGCCGTGCCGCACCCGACCGAGAAGAAGACCGCCGGGCGGGTTGCGGCGAGCGCGTCGCGCTCGGCGGGGCCGAGGCAGCCGGCCCACCCCTCGCGGTCGCCATGTCCGACGTGGAGGGCGAGGTCGACTCCGCCGAGAAGCGAGCGCGAGACGCTCGCCGGGGTCGGGACGCCCTCACCGTAGAACTGTCGCTCGACCCCGAAGCCGGCCGACGCGAGCGCCTCCGCCATCGCCGTTGCCCGGCCTCGCGCGTCGACCCATCCGTCCGCGTGCGCGAAGAGGACGCGCGGAGCCGAGCCGCTCGGTCTCCACGAGCAGGTCTTCGCGACGAGCGCGGCGAGGGAAGCGGCGTCCGAGACGGGCCAGCGCCCGAGGGCGAGCTCCGGTCGGTAGGAGACCCGATCGGCGTTGATCGGGCCCTCCTTGTTCTTCTCCCCGCGCACCTCGCCGAGGTAACGAGCGTGGAAGCCCTCGGAGGAGGCGTTCCAGGAGTCGAAGGCGCCCGCCTCGTCGGCGAGGTCGGCGTAGTAGAGGTCGCTCGCGTAGAAGGCGAAGTCGAACGCGGGCGCGGTGACCCGGTCGAGGACCATGAACCGGACCGGGAGCGTGTCCGCGTCCCCGACGAGGAGGACGAACCGGACCCCGCGCTCCTTCCAGGCGCGGTACAGGTGGCGCTTCAGGCGCTCGGGCGGATCGACGCCCTGAGACCCTGCCAGTGTCTCCTCGAGCGACGCGAACTCGACGCGGAATTCGCTCCGGCGCGCCTCGAGGAACGGCGCGAGCGTCGGCTCCCACGCCGCGGGGGCGACGACGAGGAATCCCGGCGGGTCGGAGTTGGCGGGAAGAAGCGCGAGGAGGAAGGAGGCGGTGAGCGAGGGCAGGTCCACTCGAGGCGGGGAAGAGGAGCATCATGCCAACTCTCCCCCGCCCCGAGG
>CBRGOK010000419.1:0-4131 GCA_967798035.1 uncultured bacterium | reverse complement strand
GGCCGCCGGTACGCCTCGGCCGCGAATCTCGCCGCCGACCTCCGGCGCTACCTCGAGGACCGCCCGATCTCGGCGCGGCCTGCGAGCGCGATCTACCGTCTCCGGAAGTTCGCGGATCGCAACCGGATTCTCGTGGCGGGCGTCTGCGCCGTCTTCCTTCTTCTCGTCGCGGGCCTCTCGGCGAGCCTCGTCTTCAAGGCGCGGTCGGACGAGAACGCGAGGATCGCCAAGTCGAACGAGGAGGAGGCGAAGAAGCGGGCCGACGACGTGCTCTCCCTCTCGGCCCTCCAGGACCTCGACGACCTCACCGGCGAGGCGGATCGGCTCTGGCCCGCCCACCCCGAGAACATCCGCCGCTTCGAGGACTGGATCGAGCGGGCGCAGAGGCTCGTCAATGCGCTCCCGCAACACGAGGAGCGGCTCGCGGCTCTGCGCGCAAATGCGATCCCCTGGACCGAGGAGGATCGCGCCAAGCACCGCGCGAGCCACCCTCGGCTCGGCGACCTCGGGAGGGAGAAGCGCCGTCTCGAGTTTCACCGTAAGCGCCGAGAGGCGCTCGAGTCGAGCGGTGCGAGGAGGGACCCCACTCCCGAGGAGGTCGGGGTCGACCTCGCGAGCCTCCCCGCCACGGCGGAAGGGGTGAACGGCCTCGCCTGGCCGCTCGTCGACCCCGACCGGAAGGACTGGGGCGGGGAGGCGAAGGGGCTCCTCCTCGCGCGAAGAGCCGTCGACCTCGCCGCCGCCCTCCCTCCCCCCGAGCGCGCAGGGATCCGAGACAGCCTCGCGTGGGCTCTCTTCGCCAACGGGCGGTTCGGGGAGGCGGTCGCGGAAGAGGAAAAGGCCATGGAAGAGGCGGGTCCCGAACAGCGAGCGGAGTTCGAGGGCTACCTGAAGAAGTTGCGCGGCGAGATCGAGAGCCATTCCGGTCCCGAGGGGCGGGAGAAGGAGGCGAAGCACGTCGCGGAGATCGAGAGCCATGTCGCATCTCTCGAGGCCGAGGTCTCGACGCGTTCCGAGTGGACCTTCGAGGAGACCGAGGACCGCTGGTGGCACGGCCAGCTCGTGAAACTGGTGGACGGGCTGAAGACCTTCTCGGACGCGGAGAAGGGCCTCCTCACCGCCGGGACCTCCCCCGAGCACGGATGGGGAGTGAAAAGGCGCCTCGACTTCGCCCGGACCATCGAGGAGCGGAGCGTCGCCGGACCCGAGGTGAGGGCCCGGTGGGCCGAAGCGATCGCCTCGATCAGGGACCGCGCGCAGTGCCCCATGTACGACGGCCTTGAGATTGAGCCGCAGGTCGGGCTCCTCCCGATCGGGCGGGACGCCGGCTCGGGGCTCTGGGAGTTCGCGCACCTCGAGACGGGCGAGCCGGCGGAGCGCGCAGCCGACGGGAGACTGGTGTTGCAGGAGGAGACCGGGCTCGTCTTCGTGCTTCTGCCGGGGGGGACCTTCTCGATGGGCGCACAGTCGAGCGATCCCGCCGGACCGAACTACGACCCACAGGCATTCCCGGATGAGGGTCCCGTGCACGAAGTCGCGCTCTCCCCCTTCTTCCTCTCGAAGTACGAGATGACGCAGGGGCAGTGGCTTCGGTTCGTGGGGAGGAACCCGAGCCGGGACAACCCCCAGACCTACTCGACGAGATGGAACCGGTCCGGCCTCAAGGGGGATCTCTTGCACCCAGTGGAGCAGGTGAACTGGAACATGTGTACGGAGATCTGCGATCGGTTGGGGGTCGTGCTACCGAGCGAGGCGCAGTGGGAGTACGCGGCGCGAGGAGGGACGACGACCGTCTGGTGGACCGGGAACGACAAGGAGTCGCTCCGCCGGTCGTTCGCAGCCAACCTGGCCGACCGCAACGCGAAGGAATTCGGCGGGTCCGGCTGGGGCGTGATCGAGGACTGGCTCGACGACGGGAACGTGTCTCACGCCCCCGTCGGCACCTATGCGGCGAACCCCTTCGGGCTTCACGAGGTGCACGGAAACGTTTGTGAGTGGTGCCGGGACGCGCACCGTGGGGACTTCTACGGGAGAGCCCCGCGCCAGGATCCCGTCTCGGAGCCCGTGGGCTCCCCGCGTCGCGTGTTCCGCGGCGGCGCGTTCACCACCTCCGCGGCCTTCGCGCGCTCGGCGTCCCGCATGAGCCCCACGCCCGAGTCCGCCGGCTTCTTCCTCGGGCTCCGCCCCGCCAGGGTCGTCACGGGCCACTTCGCCACTTCGCCACTTCCTCCCTCCGGCCGCTGAGGCCTTCGAATGGGGTAGGGGGAGATCGTGATCGTAGGCGGAGGATGCGGGATCTCACCTTCCCGAGGAGACCCGCGACGCCGTCATTGCCGTTGGCAACAAAACCTGCGGTCGGGACTCCTCCCATTCGTCGAGAGGGAGCTGCGAGCCTTCCTGGACTGCGGCGTCCCCGCTAGGGGGGTTGCGAGGGTCCACTGCTTCTCCTGCAAGAAGGACTCCCTCCTCGCCTTCTCCTGCAAGAAGAGGGGCTCATGCCTGTCCGGTTGACTCCGAGGCACACATCTGCTCGTAGGTCGCGGGCGCATGGGGAGCCCGCGAAGGCCAGCACGGACTGGAAGGCCGCAGTCGGGCCGGCGCGAGCCTTCGAGGTAGGCCCGACAAGACGCGGTCTCCTCGGGAATCAGGCCCCGAACTTGCACGGCGTCCGCGGAAATGGCGACCGAGCGATGGCCGCCGGCTCGACGGGCAGGGGCCTTCGGACCTAACCGGATAAGCATGAGAGGGGCTTTTGCCCCTCCTGCGGGGGAAGGAGGATGGCCGACACCGCCGCGCGGCTGCTCGATCGGGTCGTTCCCCGCGCGCCGGTGCGCCAGTGGGTCCTCTCCCTCCCCTACCCGATCCGCTTCCTCCTCGCCTACCACCCCGAGCGCTGCCGGGAGGTCCGAAACCTCTTCCTGCGGACGCTCTTCTCCTGGCTCGAGGGACGGGCGAGGGAGACGGGAATCGCCGATCCCCGCTGCGGGGCGGTGAACTTCCTCCAGCGCTTCGGGCGCTCTTTGAACTTGAACCCCCACTTCCACGCCCTCCTCCTCGACGGGGTCTACACCCCGGGCCCTTACGGCAAGCCACGATTCCACTCCCTCCCTTCCCCCTCAGACGAGGAGGTCGCGGCCCTCCTCCGGAAGGCGAGATCCCGAATCCTCCGGCACCTTCAAATTCGAGGCCTTCTCTCCTCGGAGAACCAACTCGCCTTGGGCACTGACCCCGACAGGGAGGGCGAGATCCTCGAAGCCTGCCAGGCGGGCTCCATCCAGGGAAAGATCGCCCTGGGGCCCAGGGGGGGCGCCCTGGTGACGAGGCTGGGGGAAGGAAGGATCCGCGGGCCGCCTCCCCCTCCGAGGAGAAGGGCTCCGCCCGCGCGGGCGGCTTCTCCCTGCACGCCGGCCCCCGCATCGGCGCCCGGGACCGCGACCGGATCGAGAGGCTCGGCCGCAACGCCGCCCGCCCTCCCCTCTCCCACGAGAGGCTCGCGGAGCTTCCCGACGGCCGGATCTGCCTCCGGCTCAAGACCCCCTACTCCGACGGCACGACCCACCTTCTCCTCGATCCGCTGACCCTGCTCGAGAAACTCGCCGCCCTCGTCCCCCCGCCCCGGGCGAACCTGGTCACCTACCACGGAGTTCTTGCCCCCAACGCGGAGTGGAGGGAGGCGATCGTTCCCCGATCTGCCGAGGATCCCACCCCGCGGCCCGGGTGCGGCCGCCCCTCGCGCGCAGACGAGACCGAGACCCCGGCTTCGCGGCCGAGGCGAATCCTGCTCTGGGCCGATCTCCGAGCGCGGCCGAGGCTTACCGTCGTCCCCTACGAGAAGGTCGCTCCGTGACATGTAACGCGGGGCCCGCGCCGTCGCGGCTGGCTCCGCGAGAAGGACTTGAACCTTCAACAACCCGGTTAACAGCCGGGTGCTCTACCAATTGAGCTATCGCGGAATGAGAACTGTTTCGGCCGAACGGGGGCGAAAGGATACCCGGCGAGGCATCCCGGGCAAGGCGCCGGAGTTCCCCGTCACACGGCGTAGGAGAGGAGCCGCGCCAGGTCGTCCCTCATCTTCTCGCGGGTGATCATCCCGTCGATCTGCCCCTTCTCGAGGAGGAACTCCGAGCGCTG
>CBRGOK010000418.1:0-4133 GCA_967798035.1 uncultured bacterium | reverse complement strand
CGAAGGACCAGCTCGACGCCCCGATCACGGTCCGCACCCTCGCCTCCGCCCTCGGCGTCAAGATCCCCGCCCAGCTGCGGGTCCTCCTCAACCTCCTCGGCTTCGGGAAGGTGACGATCAACTCCGTGATCGAGGAGGAGACGGCCGCGCTCGCGGCGAGCGAGTTCAGGTGCGAGATCGAGATGAAGGTCGTGTCCGACGTCGAGTCGGACTTCGCCTCGGCGATCGCGAAGTCCCGCGCGGCGGCGACGGGGGAGAAGGTGACGCGCCCCCCGGTCATGGCGCTCCTCGGCCACGTCGACCACGGCAAGACCTCGCTCCTCGACGCGATCCGCAAGTCGAACATCGCCGCCGGGGAGGCCGGAGGGATCACGCAGCGGATCGGCGCCTACCAGGTGACGACCCCCTCGGGGCACACGATCACCGTCATCGACACCCCCGGCCACAAGGCCTTCACCGCGATGCGGGCCCGGGGCGCGCGCGCGACCGACATCGTCGTCCTCGTCGTCGCGGCCGACGACGGCGTGATGCCGCAGACGCAGGAGGCGATCGACCACGCGCGGGCGGCGAAGGCCCCGATCGTCGTCGCGCTCAACAAGATCGACCGGCCCGAGGCGAACGCCATCCGGGTGAAGAACCAGCTCGCGACGCTCGAGCTGATCCCGGAGGAGTACGGGGGCCACACCGGGATCGTCGAGACGGCGGCGACGAGCGGCCGCGGCGTGCTCGAGCTCCTCGAGCGCGTCGCGCTCGAGTCGGAGGTCATGGACCTCCGGAGCAACCCCGAGGACAGCGCGACGGGGGTCGTCCTCGAGGCGAGCGTCGACGAGGGGAAGGGGATCGTCGCCCACATCCTCGTCCGGGACGGCACCCTGCAGCGGGGCGACGTCTTCGTCGCGGGGGCGGGCTACGGGCGCGTCCGGTCCCTCTCGAACGACCGGGGGGAGGAGCTCGAGCGCGCGGGCCCCTCGACCCCCGTCGAGGTGACGGGGCTCCTCGCCCTCCCCGAGGCGGGGGACCGCTTCCACGTCGTCGCCGATCTCGCCCAGGCGCGCGAGGTCGGGGAGGAGCGCGGCAAGAAGGCGCGCGCCCTCCAGCGCCTCGATCGGCCCCAGGTCACCCTGGAGACCCTCTCGGCGGCGCTCGCCGCCGGCGAGGCGAAGGAGATCGCGATCGTCCTCAAGGCGGACGTGCTCGGCTCCCTCGAGGCCCTGAAGAAGGAGCTCCCCGCCCTCTCGGTCCCCGAGGTCGACGTGAAGGTCCTCCGCACCGGGATCGGGGGGATCACGGAGTCCGACGTCCTCCTCGCCGAGACCTCGAAGGGGGTCGTCCTCGGCTTCAACGTCGCCGCCGACGACAAGGCGCGCGCCGCCGCCGAGCAGCACGGCGTCGAGATCCGGACCTACCGGGTCATCTACGAGCTCCTCGACGAGGTCCGCAAGGCCATGGAGGGGCTGCTCGCCCCGGTCGAGCGCGAGCAGATCACGGGTCACCTCGAGATCCGGAAGGTCTTCTACTTCTCGAAGATCGGGAACATCGCGGGCTGCCACTGCACGGACGGCTCCGTCGTCCGCACCGCGCCGGTCCGCCTGATCCGCGACGGGCGCGTCATCTTCACGGGCAAGCTCGCCAGCCTGAAGCGCGTCAAGGAGGACGTCCGCGAGGTGAAGGAGGGCTTCGAGTGCGGCGCGAAGATCGAGGGGTACGACGACATCAAGGAGGGGGACCGGATCGAGTCCTTCCAGGTCGTGCGCGAGCGCCGCGTCCTCGCCCCGGCCGGCGCCTCGGGCGGCGAGGGGGGCTCCCGGGCGACCGCGAAGGCCGCTCCTTCCGGCTAGCCCCTCCCCGAACCGGCCGCGCCGTGAACGTCGCCGTCCTCCAGTTCCGGCTGCGCATCGACGGCTGCGGCTCGCTCAAGGAAAAGCGCCGCATCGTGAAGTCCCTGAAGGATCGGGCCCGGCAGCGCTTCAACGTCTCGATCGCCGAGGTCGACGACCACGACATCTGGGGGAGCGCCGTGCTGGGCGCCTCCAGCGTCGGCGTCGACGCGGGCTCCGCCGAGGGGTCGCTGCGCGCCCTCCTCAAGTTCGTCGAGGAGTACCGCGACGCCTCCCTCGAGGACCACCAGCTCGAGCTCCTGTGAACCCGATCCGGCTCGCCCAGTGCTCTTCCCGGATCCAGGAACGCCTGGCCGAGGTCCTCTCCTACGAGATGAAGGACCCGCGCGCGCGCTTCGTCACCGTCACTCGGATCAAGCTCGCGAAGGACCTCACCCAGTGCGTGGTCTTCTACTCCGTCCTCGGCGACGAGAAGGACCGCTCCCTCGTCGAGCACATGCTCGAGCACGCGAAGGGCTTCCTCGAGCGCCAGGTCCGCGAGGTCCTCGCGACGCGCGTCTCCCCCCGCCTCTTCTTCAAGTACGACGAGTCGATCGAGGGGGCGATCCGGCTCGGGCAGAAGATCGACGAGGTGGTCGCCGCCGACCGCGAGCGTGCCGCCGCCCTGGGCCGCGAGCCGGGGGTCGCGCCCGAGGGAACCGAGGAGGAGGAGGAGCCCGACGAGCCCGCGCCCGCCGAGAAGCCCCCTCCTCGCCCGCCGCGCAAACGGTCCCGGCGGACCTGACGCGGGCTGCCTCAGCGCTTCCCGTCGAGCGCCAGGCGCACGAGCGGCTTCTCGCGCCGGGTCCCTTCCACCCGCTCGAATCCGCACTTCTCGAACATCGGGAGCGGGCCCGTGTAGGCGAAGACGTTGGGCATCTGCTTCGTGACCGGATAGCCCTCGAGCACGCGCGCGCCCCGCTTCCCCGCGGCGGCGATGGCGGCCTTGAGGAGACCGGACGCGACTCCCTTCCCCCGCCAGCCGCGAGCGACAAAGAAGCACGGGACCGACCAGACGACCGCCGCGTCGTCACACTGGTAGGCCCGAACGCGGTCGAGTCTCGGGAAGTCGGCCCGACGCGGCCCGAACGTCACCCAGCCGACCGGCTCCTTGCCCGCGTAGGCGAGGATTCCGAGCGCGCGGCCTTTCTTGACGAGGGAGGCGATGGCTCGCTTCGAGCGCCCGTCCGCCTTCATCGCCTCCCACGTCTTCCCCCCCTTCTCGACCCGCCACCACATGCACCAGCAACTCCCGCAGGCGCCGTTCGGGCCGAAGAGTCGGACGAGGTCGGGCCACCGACGAGGGGAGATCTCGTGGAAGGTGAGCGCGGGAGGAGCCGTGGCCGACTTGCTGCCGGCCCGCCTTGAGATCCCCGTCGCGAAACGAGGTGAACCAGGTCGGAGCCGCGTCCCCGGTCGGGCGAGCACCGCGCGTTCGCTCTCCATCTTCATTCCGCTCTCCGGCTCGGACTCAAGGCACGCGGCAGGATAGCAAGGAAGACATGCAGCTCCGACGCGAGACGTCCCTCAGCGCGGAAGGCCGATGTAGATGAAGGGAGCCCAGAAGTAGGGATGGCTCGGATCGACTTGCGCCCCCGCCCCCGCCGTCACCCCCGCCACCCCCCGCACGCGCTTCGACCCCATCATCGAGCGCTTCGCCTCCCACAGGGCCTGCGAGGGAGGCAGGCCGCGCTTCAGCGCCCCCCGGTAGAACTCCCCCATCGTCTCCGCCGCCGCCACGTCATCGACTTGCCAGAGGCTCGCCACGATCCCCCGCGCGCCCGCGTACATGAACGCCCGCGCCATCGACTCCACCCCGTCCCCCGCACGCACCTCCCCCCTCGCCGTCTCGCACGCCGACAGCACCACGAACTTCGCGTCCAGCTCGAGCCCGTCGAGCACGTCCCCGATCGTGTAGAAGCCCTCCTCCCCGCCGACGAAGGAGAGGGCGATCCCCGTCCGCTGCGGGAACTGCGAGTCGACGTAGCCGAGCGCCGCAAGGTGCAGGACGGAGTAGCGACGGAGGTCCCCCGTCAGCCGGCCGCGCGACGCCTCCGCGCCGAGGTGAAGGTCGAAGAAGCGCCCCGAGACCGAAGCGCTGCGCTCCTCGGAGAGCCGCGTCAGCGCGGCCGCCGTCCCCTCCTCCTCCCGACCCAAGAGCATCTGGACCACGCCGATCGCCTCCTCGCGGGTCTTCCTCAAACGCTCGAGCCTTCCCGCCTCCGGCGCCGCCCGACGCCCCCCCCAGGCGACGAG
>CBRGOK010000417.1:0-4162 GCA_967798035.1 uncultured bacterium | reverse complement strand
ACTAGGTGATGCCATGAGAGGTTCTGCCACCCCCGTCCTCCTCCTCTTCCTCGCCCTCCTCGTCGTCGGGGCGGCCGTCTACTTCGCTTTCAAGCCGGCGAGCGCCACCGGCCTGGAGGTCGCGGGCCCCCCCGACGCCTCCTTGGCCGAGCGTCCCGCGCACGAGCGGACCTCGGCCGTCCCCGACGCCCCGCCGAGTCCGCGGACGACGGCGACGGCCCAGCCGCGCGGAGACGTCACGGGAGGGGTCGACAGCGGCGCCTATTCCAATGCCCTCGTCGGGGACGTCCGGGACGACCAGGGGAACGCCGTCGAGGGGGCCGAGGTGAGCGCGCAGAAGGGGCCCGTGCACGCCTTCGTCACCTACCTCCAGCCCTCCTCGACGGCCGGGCCCGTCTTCCGGGACCGGAGCGACGCCGAGGGGAAGTTCCGCCTGCCGGGTCTCCCTCCCTCGGAGAGCTACCTCGTCCGGGCGACCCACAAGGACCACCCTCCCGTCGAGCTGACGAACGTCACCGTGCCGGCCGAGGGAGAGGTCCCTCTCTCCATCGTGTTCCGCTCGGGCTACTCCCTCGAGGGGGCGGTCTACGACGCGGACCGCCGCGCCCTCCCGGAGATCGAGCTCGCCCTCGAGTCCTCGGCGGGGGGACCCTTCGCCTCCCCGGAGGTGAAGGACCGCCGGTCGGCGAAGACCGACGCGAGCGGCCGGTACCGGTTCGAGAACATCCCCTCCGGCCAGCGGACGCTCACCGCCTCCGCCGCCGGATTCGGGTCGAAGACCGTCCCGAACATCCACTTCATCGGCGACACGAAGACGATCACGCAGGACCTCACGCTCGCCGAGGGGAAGCGCATCGCCGGCCGCGTCCTCGACGAGGCGGGCAACGGGATCTCCGGGGCGCGCGTCGAGGCGACCGCCTACGCGACGCAGGAGCTCTCGCGCGGGGAGGCGGAGGCCGGGGCGGACGGCTCCTTCGGGATCGAGGGGCTCGCCCCGGGGACCTACGCCGTGGTGGCGAGCGCTATGGGCTACTCGCGCGAGACTCAGCCGCGCGTCGAGGCCGGGTCGGAGGGGATCGAGGTCCGGCTCGGCATCCTCGGGACCGTCGAGGGGCGGGTGTACGAGAACGCGACCGGGCGGGGCGTCTCCTCCTTCCGTCTCGAGGCGCGCAAGGTCTCCCAGCCCGGCTCCGGGACCTACCAGAAGACGAACGTCGAGCAGCGCTACGACTCCGCGAACGACGGGCGCTTCGTCTTCGGGGGGCTCGAGCCCGGCCGCTACGTCCTCCTCGCCACGACCTCGGCGCACGCCCAGGCCTACAGCCCGGAGTTCGAGGTCGCCAAGGGGCAGCGGGCGACCGGCGTCGACATCCCGCTCACCGCGGGGGGCCGGCTCGTCGGCCGCCTCGTCGACGGGAAGACGGGGAAGGGGGTCTCCGGCGCGGTCCTCACGACTCGCGACAACAGCTTCCAGGACAACCCGTTCGTCGAGATCTTCCGCCCCTTCCTCGTCACGAACGTCTCCTCCGCGAACATCCGGTCCGGCGGGGACGGCTCCTACACGATCGACCACCTGATGCCGGGGACCTACCAGGTCGAGATCGAGCACCCCTCCTACACGAAGAAGTACGTGAAGGACCTCACCGTCCAGGAGGCGAAGGACACGCCCGTCCCGGACATCACGATGTTCCCCGGGGCGACGCTCCGCGGGCTCGCCGTGAACGGGGCGGGCTCCCCCCTCGTCCAGGCTCAGGTGACGGTGCGACCGAGCGCGAACTCGACGCCCGTCAATCCGACCCAGCGCCAGATCCGGACGGACGCGAACGGCCGGTTCGTCGCCCGCAACCTCCCGGCCGGCGAGTATGACATCAGCGTCTCCTCGAGCACGGACGCCAATCCCAACCCGTTCATGATCCTGCTCGACTGGCAGAAGAGCAAAAAGACCGTCGTCCTGAACGAGGGCGACGACGTCGAAGTCCAGCTCATCCTCGGGAACTGAGGGAGCGCTCCGCTCCCCTCCCGCGGCCGGAATAGGAACCGCTCCGGCCGCGTCTCCATCGCCGGGCCCTCGAGGAGGCCCGCCCATGGAGAGATGGATCCGCCTCGCGGTCGGGTTCGTCCTCGCCGGGACGCCGGCCCCGGCGAGTCCGCCGACCCCACTCCAGATCCGCCTGCCGCTGGAGAAGATCGCCGGCACCGTCGTCGACGAGGACGGGAGGGGCGTGGGCGGCGCCAAGGTGAGTGCGATCGCCTCCATCATCGAGCCGAGCCCTCGCGGGATCGCGGAGACCGGGCCCGACGGCTCCTTCGTGATCCTGGGCCTCTACCGCGGCGCCCACCATCTCGTCGTCGAAGCCCCCCGATACAAGAAGGAGATCCTTTCCTGGGTCGAGGCCGGCGACCGGGAAGTGAGGATCGCCCTGACCCTGCTCCGCGCCGTCGAGGGGAGGGTCTTCGACGCGGCCTCGGGTGAGGGACTGCCGAACTTCCTCCTCGAGGCCCGCGAGGTCGCCCAACCGGGGTCGGGCAGGTTCCAGCTGACGGGCTTGGGGGACCGGGCCTTCCAAGACAAGGAAGGGCGCTTCGTCTTCGACGGGCTCGTACCGGGGCGCTACGCGCTCCTCGCCCGAGCAGACGGCTACGCGCAGGCCTATTCCCCCGAATTCGAGGTCGCGCGGGAGATCGAGACACCCTTCCTCGGTATCGCGCTCTCCAAGGGGGGCCGCCTCGCCGGCCGCCTAGTCGACGGGAAGACGGGGAAAGGGGTTTCCGGCGTGGTCCTGACGACGCGCGACAACAGCTACGAGGACAGCCCCTTCCTCGAGATCTTCCGCCCCTTCCTCGTCACGAACGTCTCCTCGGCGAACGTCCGGTCTGGCGGGGACGGCTCCTACGTGATCGACCACCTGATGCCGGGGACCTACCAGGTCGAGATCGAGCACCCCTCCTACACGAAGGAATTCATGAAGGACCTCCTCGTCCGGGAAGGGAAGGAGACGCGCGTGCCGGACATCGCGATGTCCCCGGGGGCGACCCTCCGCGGGCTGGTCGTGGATGCCGCCGGCGCCCCTGTGGCGAAAGCGGATGTCAGGGTGCGGACGAGCGCAGACCGCAAGTCCGGGCTATCGCCCTGGCGCCTGACCCGGACGGACGCGGACGGCCGGTTCGTCGCCCGCCACCTCCCGGCTGGCGAGTATGTCGTGGCCGCCACCCCGGGCCGGGAGGAGAACTCCGATCCCTTCGTCGTCGTCTGCCACTGGCCGGTCAGGACGACCGTCCTGCTCGACGAGGGGGGAGACGTCGAGGTTCGGATCGTCTTCCACCGGTGACGCGGGGCGCTACGGCGTGTGGACGTCCGCGGTCAGGAGCGAGCTCGTCCCATCCGTGCCGCTGATCGCGACGACATGCTTGTCGTCGGGGGTGAGCCCGGCCGTGAGAGAGGCGCGCGCGATCGACAGCGTCCCGCTCGAGGTCCACAGGCCGGTCGCCGGGGTCCAGAGCTCGATCGAGGCGATCGGGACGGGGGTCGTGAGCGTCCCCTGCGCCCCGCCGAGGACGACCACGCGGCCGTCGGGCAGCACGACCTGCGCGTGCTGGGTCCTCGCGTTCGCCATCGAACTGGCCGAGGCCCAAGAGTTCGTCGCCGGGTTGTAGCGGTAGGCCGAGGCGAGGATGTTGAAGGTCTGGGTGATCAGGTCTCCGTTGAGGCCGCCGGCGATCAACGCCTCTCCCGAGAGGAGGGGGCTCGCCGCGTGGAGCGCGCGCTCCTGTCCGCCGGGCAGGGAGGCCGTTCCGACGAAGCTCCCCGTCCCGGAGTCATAGCGCTGCGCCGTCCCGGAGAAGGAGGGGAGGGGGAGGCCGAAGAGGAAGTTTACGGTGACCCCGCCGACGACGAGGACCTGTCCGTTGTTCATCCGGGTGGCCGTGTGCCCCGCGCGGCGCGCGGACATGTTCGGGCCGGCGCTCCACAGCCCCGTCGCCGGGTTGTAGATCTCGGTCGTCAGCTGCGTCGAGGAGATCGTGGCGAGGAGGTCCGCCGAGTCGAGGACGGAGACGCCCCCCGTCACGAGGACGTTCCCGTTCGCCAGGAGCGTCGCCGTGTGTCCGGCGCGCGCCACCCCCATCGAGCCCGTCGCCGTGAAGGCGTTCGTCGCGGGGTTGT
>CBRGOK010000416.1:0-4163 GCA_967798035.1 uncultured bacterium | reverse complement strand
GCCCTCCTCGACCCAGAGGAGGAACCTCCCTTCGCGATCCGCGCGCTGCGAAGGGGTGGACGCCCCCCCTTCGCTGAGGAACAAGACGTTTGCGAAGGGAACCGGCTTGCCATCCGGTCCGACCACCGCTCCCGCGATCGCCTCCGACTCGGGAAGGACGAGAGGGAGGTCGGTCGAGCCCGCCGCGACTCCTGCCGTACTCGTCCAGGAGAAATGTCTCGGCCTTCCGTTCGAGCCGAGGATCGGCTGGATCGGCACGAACGCCCGGACGAGGTAGTTTCCCGGGTCGAGTCCCGTGAGGGTGAAGGTGCCGCGGCTCGAGGAGAAGACGTGGGCCGAGGGGCCTCGATTGTCCTCCCGGTCCGCCTGGACGCTCGCCCCCGCGAGCGGAGTCCCCCCCTTGTCGACGACGACCCCGTCGATCGAGAGGCCGGGGTCGAGGACGAGATCGGCGCCGAGGAGCCGTCCCCCCTCCGGAAGATCCACCGCATGGTGGGCGAGGCGCCCGCAGCCACTCCTACTGCCCGTGAGCCGGTAGGTGCCCGCCGGGAGCCCCGTGAAGGAGTATCGCCCGCCCTCGTCCGTCCGGGCCATGACGTCTCCGAACCCGAGGCCTCCGAGGTCCGGGTATCCCTCGTTTCCCTCGCGAGAGGGACGGAGTGAACCGCGCCGCTTCGGGTCCCCTTTCAGGGAGATCCAGCCGTCCTCGATGGGTCGTCCCTCCGTGTCGCGTATCCGGCCCGCGATCGTTCCCGGACGCTCGAGCCAGATCTCCCCGAGGTCGATCTCGAGACTCTCCCGTTCCGCCTCGGGGAAGTCGAACACCCCCGTGGCGTGGCCCTCCGCATGGACGAGGAGGGCGTGCCGCAGGTCGACCCGCAGGTCCGTGAGCTCGAAGCGTCCCTCCGCGTCCGTCCGCGCGCTGAGGCGGTCGCCGCGCCCGGACAGTTCCGCGCCCGCGAGGACCCGCGCGTCCCGGACGGGCCTGCCGTCGCGACCGACGACGCGACCGCGCGCGCGCCGTCCCGGCAAGAGGTAGACGTCCTGTTCGATCTCCCCGGAGGGGATGCGAGGGATGCCAACTTCGAACTCCCCGAAGCCCGGAGCCCGAAATCGAAGCGAGACGGGGAGCCACTCCTGGATCGGCACGCCCTGGAGGACGTATCTCCCCTCGGCGTCGGTCACGGCACCGCGCCGGGCGCTCTCCTCTCGCAGGACGACGCTCGCCCCTTCGATCGGCGCCTTCGTCTCCTCGTGGGTCACCCGTCCGCGGATGGTGGCCCCTCGGGAGAGGGAGAGGTCGACTGCGAGCTCCTCCCCCTCCCCCAAGACCACCTGTCGATCCCAGATCCTCACGTGGTCGCGACCGTCGAACTCGAGAAGGAAGACTCCGGGCGGGAGCGTCTCGAGGCGATAGGTGCCGTACGCATCGGTCGTCGCGTGGAATCTCGCGGCTCCGGACATCTGGATGGGGCCTGGTACGGCGACGACCGCGACCCCCGCGAGCGGCGTCCCGTCGTCGGTGTCCGTGATGCGGCCAAAGACCCTTGCCGCGCGAGCGAGGACGACCCGATCCTCCTCGCCGGCGTAGAGGTTCGGGATCCGTGTCAGGGCGAACCCCTTTGCCTCGGCCACGAGGTCGTAACTCCTGTCGGGTTCGAGGCGGAAACGGAAGGAGCCGTCCGATTGGCTCCTCCCCCGCTCGACCGTACGTTCGACGGCCTCGTTGGGCTCGGCGAGTCCGGGGACCTGCCGCAGAATCGGCAGGAGCACGGTGAGATCGACTCCCGCGACCGGTTCGCCCGTCGAAGTCACGACGACTCCGCGAAGTTCGAGCTCCGGCTCCCGGAGGAGTGCGCTCTGCCGTGAGGCTAGCGCGAGGGAGATCTCCTCGACCTCCCGACCGTCTGCATCCGGATTCTTGTCCGTCGGTTTGCCGGGGGAGGGAGCGCGTGGGGAAGAGGGACGCTCCCGCTCAATCCTCAGGGAGGACCACGCCGCGAGCACCAACAGCGCCCCGGCGACGATGGCGATCCAGCTCCTCGCGCTCATCGTCAGATAGGAGCCAAGACTAGTCCTGTCCCGGCGGCTCAGCAACGGCGGCGCGCGCGGGAGCGATTCAGCGAGTTCCGCCGGGCGACGGGAACGTCTCGACGCGACCGAACCGCTCCAGCGTGGGACGGACCGCCTCCTCGTCCCCCTCGACGAAGAGAAGGAGGTTCTTTGGATCGGGGAGGAGCGGGAGCACCCGCCGCACCGCCTCCTCCGTCACAGCAAGGAGGGAGGGGACGAAGGAGGCGAGCCCATCGACGCCGATCCCGAGGCCCTCCGCAGCGACGAGGGCCGCGCCGAGGGCGGGGGAGGTCTCGACTGAGAAGGGCCACTGCCCGGCGAGGTAGCGCTTCGCCTGCTCGACGGAACCCGGAGGAAGGCCGCCCGACCGGAGGCGGCCGAGCTCATCGCTGATGACCTCGATCGTCTCGGCGAGGGAAGCGTGCTTCGTGAAGGTCTCGATCCGGATCGCGCCGCCAGCGCGGCGCGCGTCGAGGCGGCTCGAGATTCCGTAGGTGAGTCCGCGGTTCACCCGCACCGCGTCGACGAGGATGGAGGAAAAGCCGCCGCCGAGGACCGTGTTCGCGACGAGGAGGGGGAAGTAGGACGGATCCGCGCGCGGGATCGAGATCGCCCCGAGCCGAAGCTGCGCCTGGGTGGCGCCCGGCCGATGGGAGAGGACGACGCGGCGGTCAGTGGCCGTCGGGGCGGGGAGTCCCGCGGTCGGGAGCGGATCCCCGCGCCAGGACTCGAAGGGCCGGAGCCCTGTCTCCCTGCGATCCTCGCCGATGTCGCCGATGAGGAGGAGGAGCGCGTTTCCGGAAACGAACAGGCGCGAGTGGAGGGCAAGGAGGTCCTCGCGCCGGACCGCCTCGACCCCCTCGGCCGTCCCGCCGGGGGGCCGGCCGTAGGGATGAGCCGGGAAGAGCGCCCGCTCGAACTTCTTGCTCGCGGCCGCGCGCGCGTCCTCCTCTTCTTGCCGGATCTCGGCGGCGAGGCGGCGGCGCTCCTTCTCCACTTCGGAGGGAGGAAGCGTCGGACGGAGAGCGAGGTCGGCGAGGAGGGAGGCCGCCGCCTCGAAGCGCTCGGAGAGGACCTCGAATCCGAGGAGGACGTAGTCGGAGGCTGCCCTTTCGACGAGCGAGGCGCCGAGGGAATCGAGGGCGGCGGCGATCCCCTCCGCGTCCCGGTTTCCCGCCCCCTTCTTGAGGAGGGCGAGGAGGAGGCGGAGCGCTCCCTCCTTTCCGGAAGGATCGTGGACGGAGCCCGCGCGGAGTCCGACGCCGAGGAAGGCGAGGGGGAGCCGGCGGTCCTCGCGCGAGAGGAGGAGGAGGCCGCCGTCGCGGGTGTCCCGGCGGAGGTCTCGCAGGAGCGGGGGGGCCGTCACGATCCGGAGGGGAGGAGCGTCGCCACGGTCCGGTTCGAGGCACGGAAGAGGCGGGCCGCGAGGTCCCGGACGGGGCCCGGCTCGAGGGCGCGGTAGCGGGCGGGGAGGGAGAAGGCGAGAGCCCCGTCGCCGAAGAGGGTCTCCGCCTGGCCGATCGCCTCGGCCCGGCCCCGGACGGTCCGGAGGTGTCGCAGGCTCTCGGAGACGAGGGCGCTCCTCGCCCTCTCGAACTCCTGGGCGGGGATCTCCTCGGACGCGAGACGATCGAGCTCCTCGAGGATCGCGGCCTCGACACGGGCCGGATCGGCCGGCGGCGCGACCTTCGCGAAGGCGAAGGCGAGGCCGGGATCGATCGTCCAGGGCGTCTCGAAGTGGACGGCGAGGGCCGACTCCTCGCGACGCAGGAGGCGGCGGACAAGGCGGCCCGATTCCCCGCCCGCGAGGATCCGGCCCGCCGCGTCGAGGAGGAAGGGATCCTCGCCGTCGGCGGCGCGCGGCCCGTGGAAGGCGATCGCGACGGCGGGGACCTCCGCCTCCCGGTGGAGGGTGAATCGCTTCTCCCCCTTCTGGGCGGGCTCGAGAGTGCGGACGGTGGGGGGGGGAGTTCCGGCGGGGATGTCCTCGAAGGAGGAGCGGATGGCGTCCCGGGCGTCGGCCGGATCGAAGTCCCCCGCGACGACGAGGAGCGCGTTCCCGGGAGCGTAGTAGGTGGCGAAGTAGGCGC
>CBRGOK010000415.1:0-4179 GCA_967798035.1 uncultured bacterium | reverse complement strand
GCTCGAGGGCTTCCGCGCGACGGTCGTAGAGGCGGCGGTGCGTCCGCGGGCGGGAGCGGGCGAGGACGTAGGCGGTGAGGAGGGGGAGCGCGATCGTCGTGTCCGCGTAGACGACGATCGCGTCGGCGAGCTTCGTCGGGTCGACCTTCCCCCAGGAGACCGCCTCCCCGGGGGTCGCCCCGGAGAGCCCGCCCGTGTCGGGGCGCGCGTCGGTCACCTGGAGGTAGTAGTCGTGCCCGGCCTCCTCGAGGCCGAAGACCTCCCGGATCTGGGGCTCGGTCTGGAGGAGGAAGTTCTTCGGCGAGCCCCCCCCGAGCATCACCGCGGCGTGGCGGCCGCCCGACTTCTTCGCGTCGTAGACGAGGGCGGTCGTCTCGTTCACGTCGGCGAGCACGTCGAAGGCGAAGGAGGTCTCCTCCTTCATCGCCACCTCGGCGACGTTCATCCCGATCGAGGAGTCCCCGGGCGAGGAGGTGTAGATGGGGACCCCCGCGCGGTGGGCCGCCGTGAGGACGCACTCGTAGGGGGGGGTCCCGTCGCGGGAGGCGCCGGAGCCGCGGGCCCGCTCGAGGGCGCCGTTTCGCTCGAGGAGGGCGCGCCCGATCAGGTCGTGGAACTCCGCGGTCGACATCGGGCGCTGGAAGGGTTTTGTCCGCAGGAGCTGGCGGAAGAACTCGTCCGTGCGCAGGAGGATGTCGTAGTCGAAGACGAGGTCGTAGATCCGCACGACCCCGAGGCGCGCCAACTCCTTGTCGTCGAAGTGGGGGGAGCCGCGCCGCATCCGGAAGCCGAGCGCGTAGTGGGCGTCGTGGTAGAGGTTCGCCCCCGTCGAGACGATCCAGTCGACGAACCCCGCGCGGATCCAGGGGATCACGCAGGAACGGCCCAGGCCGGCGGGCGTCATGGCCCCCGCGAGGGAGACCCCGATCGTCACGTCGGGCTTGAGGATCCGCTCGACGAGGAGCCGGCAGGCGTCGCGCAGCCGTCCCGCGTTGTAGGCGAGGAAGGACTTGTCGATCAGATCGGCGACGGCGGCGTCCCCCTCGACCGTGGGGGGGTCGACGGGCTCGCCCGAGAGATACCGTTCCTTGTCGTCCTTGTCGCTCGGGGGGCGGCGGGGCATGGCAGGGGACGGGCGCGTTTGTACAAGCGCGCGCCGGGCGCGGCAATAGAGCCTAGTAGGCGCGCCGCACGCTGCTCGGGGGGATCCCGAGCGTGCGGCGGTACTTCGTCACGGTCCGGCGCGCGATCCCGAGGCCCTGCTCGCGCAGGCGGTCGGCGATCTCCTCGTCGGAGAGGGGCGTCCGGGGGTCCTCCTTCTCGACGAGCCCGCGCACCCTCTCCTTGATCGCCGTCTGCGACTCGACCTCCCCGCTCTCCATCTCCGTCCCCCCCGTGAAGAAGGAGCGCATCTCGACGATCCCGCGCGGGGACTGGAGGTACTTCCCCTTGATCGCCCGGCTCACCGTCGAGATGTGGACGCCCACGGCGTCGGCGACCTCCTGCATCCGCATCGGCCGCAGCCGCGAGGGGCCGTTCTCGAGGAAGTCGCGCTGGCGCTTGACGATCTCCTTCGAGATCCGGAGCAGCGTCGACTCCCGCTGCCCGATCGCCTCGATCAGCCACTTCGCGCTCTCGAGCTTGCGCCGCAGGAGGTCGAAGGCGCCGCGGTCGGATTTCGCCTCCTCGAGGACGCGGCGGAAGTCGGGAGAAACCCGCACGGCGGGGAGGTCCCCGCGCTCGAGGGAGACGATGGGCTCCCCCTCGACCTCCTCCACGACCACGTCGGGGACGATCGCCGCCGCGCGGCCCCCGTCGAGCTGCGCCCCGGGGGAGGGGTTGAGCGTCCGCAGGAAGGCGTAGGCCCCCTTGATCTCCTCGAGGCTCCTCCCCGTCTCGCGCGCGATCTTCGGGAGGCGGTTGTTCGCGAGGTCGGAGAGGTAGGTCTCGACGAGGAGCCGCTCGAGGTCGCCGCGCCCGCCGAGCCGCTCGATCTGGAGGAGGAGGCACTCCTTCAGGTCCCGCGCCCCGAGTCCCGGGGGGCCGAGGCGGCGGACCCGGTCGAGGACGGCGGCGACCTCCTCGATGCTCACCCCGGGGAGCTCGCCGGCGAGCGCCATGGAGATCTCCTCCAGGCTCGAGGCGAGGTACCCACGCTGGTCGAGGCAGTTCAGGATGTACTCGCCGATCCGCCGCTCCCGGTCCGTCATCTCCTCCCCGCGCAGGTCGGGGAGCATCCGGTCGGCGATCGTCCCGTGCGGGTCGGGGGTGTTGAGGAGGGCGTCGTAGTGCGCGTCCTCCTCCCCGTCGTAGGACCCGCGCGAGGGGCTCCCTCCGCCCGGGGGCTTCTCGTCGAGGAGCCGCTCGAGCCTCCCGATCAGCTCCATGCGGGCCCCGTCGCCCGAGGGCCCCTCCAGGCTCGGATGCGGTTCCTCCGCCGGCGGCGCTTCCGGCTCGACGACCTCGAGGAATGGGTTCTCCTCCAGCTCCCGCTCGACCCGCTCCCGCAGCTCCAGGCTCGGCAGCTGCAGGATCTGCATCGCCTGGATCATCTGCGGCGACTGGAGGAGTCGCTGCTCCAGACGGAGACTTTGGTGGAGGCCGAGCTTCATCCGCGCACCGCGGATCAATTATAGGAACGCTGGCAAGTTTCACCGGAGCGGGGCCGCCGAGAGGTAGGCCGGGAGGCGCGACCCGTCCGCCCCCGGAGCCGGGACCTCGCCGAGGAGGAGACGCTCCCCCGGCCCGAGGGAGAGGATCGTCCGCACCTGCGCGCGCTCCACGGGCGCGGTCTCCACGTCCCCGAGGTGGCGGGCTCCCGTCGCGCGGCGAGCGCGCGGGCCGAGGGCGCGGGCGAGGAGCTCGACCTCCAGGGTCGCCCGGTCCCCCTCGAGGGCGAGGAGGCCGGCGCGGAAGACGATCCCGTCGAACTCCCGGACGACGACCGGATCGGCGGCGACGGAGCGTTGCGCGATCTCGACGTCGTAGTCGGCGACCCGCGTCGACTCGAGGCCGACGACCGCCCCGCAGGCGCGGCCGACCGTCACGGCGAGCCGGGCCGACCGGGAGGGTCCTTCCCCTCCGGCCCCGATCTCGAGGAGGAGGGAGGCGCCCGAGGCGAGGGGAGCCTCGATCGCCCTCCGGATCTCCCCGGCGCGCGCGAGCACCTCCTCCGGGAGGCCCGCGAGCGCCACCCGGGAATCCGAGCAGGGGACCGCGAGCGCTCCGCCTCCGAGGAGGGAGTCGAACCGCCCCGGACCCAGCCCCTCCCGCAGCCACTCGAGGAAGCGGGACGGGGGGATCGTCTCGGGATCGGGCGCCTCCTCGTCCGTCACGGCCCGGAGGCGCTCGTCCAGCCGGGGGAGGAGCCTCCCTCCGGCGTCGGCGAGGAATCCCACGGAGAAGAGGCGCGTGCCGTCGGGGAGGGGCTCCTCCCGGGGGATCGACTTCGCCCGGATCGAGAGGAGGAAGCCCGGCCCGTCCTCCTCCCCGAGGCCCCGCACCTCGAATCGGGCGCTCTCCCCTTCCCGGATCGAGGCGCAGGAGGCGATCGCCGCGACGCCGACGCGGGGGATGTCGAGCGTGCCGAGCCCCTCCGCCCCGGTGTCGAAGGGCGCCGACCCGAGCGCCGCCCCCCGGTCGGCGAGGACGGTCAGGTGGACCCGCCCGTCCGCGAGGAGGAGCGCGCGCAGGTCGAGGCCGAGGCCGGAGAGGATCCTCCCGAACTGCGGGTCGGCGACGGAGGCGCGCTCCGCGACCTCCACGTCGTAGTCCATCAGGAACGTCCGGTCCTCCCGCTTCTCGTAGGACCCGAGCGCGCCCGGAACGAGATCGAGGCGGGTCGAGGCGATGCTCTTCCCGCCCTCCCCTCCCTTCTCCGCGGAGGCCTCGAGGAAGGAGACCTCGAGCTCGACGCGACGCGACGCCGCGGCGCGGAGCGCCGTGAGGAGGTCCCTCGCCTTCGCCTGGGCGGAGGAGGCGCCCCGGAGGAGCCAGGCCTCCCCGAGGGGATCGACGGCGAACCCCTCCTCGCCGGCGGCGCGCCTCAGGATCTGTTGGAGGGAGTCGGCGGAGAGGAAGCCGAGGCGTCCCGAGAGGGGGAGGAAGGCGGAGGTCCGCTCCTCCTCGTCCTCGGGCGTGAGGATGTGCGAGCCGTACCGGGAGGCTGGAGTCTCCGGG
>CBRGOK010000414.1:0-4182 GCA_967798035.1 uncultured bacterium | reverse complement strand
TCGATCCGGGTCTCGTCGAGGCGAGGTTCCGGCTCGGGACCGTGCTCGAGCGCGGCCCCCGCCCCGGCGAGGCGGTCGCGGAGTGGGAGCGGGTGGTCCGGGAGAAGCCGTCGCACCGCGGCGCCTGGTACCGACTCGCCCGGGCGTATGCCGCGGCGGGCCGGGCAGAGGAGGGCCGGGCGGCGCAGGCGCGCTTCCGCGAGATCTCGACGCTCGAGGAGCGCCAGGAGGCCCTGCGGAACCGGCTCAAGGCCTACCCCGGGGATCTCGCGGCGCGGTTCGAGCTCGCCGAGGCGCTCCTCTCCCTCGGGGAGCCAGCCGCCGCGATCGGCTGGCTCGTCGACCTCCCCGACGACCCCGCGACGAGGGGGAGGACCCTCGCCCTCTTCGGGAGGGCGGAGCTCGCCCTGCGCCACTTCGCGTCCGCCGCGGCGCTCCTCGCGAGGGCGAAGGCGCTCGCCCCGGAGGACCTCTCCGTCCGACTCGACCTCGCCCGCTCCCACCTCGGGGCCCGCCGCCCCGGACCCGCGGCGGAGGAGGTGCGCGAGGTGCTGGCCCGGAGTCCGGAGAATGCGGGAGCGCTCGCGCTCGAGAAGGAGATCGGGGCGCTCCCCGCGACGCGCGGGAGCGGCCGTTGAAGCGCCTCGCCCCCCTCCTCGCCGCGGGGCTCCTCGGCGCCGGGGTCTACGGTTTCCTCCGGTGGAGACGGCTCGGGGCTCCTCCGGCCCCGGCCTCCGCCTTTCCCCTCTTCGAGGATCGGGCGTCCTCCACCGGCGTCGACTTCGTGCACCGGAACTTCCCGACCCCGGAGAAGTACCTCATCGAGACGATGGGAGGGGGGGCGGCGCTCCTCGACGCGGACGGGGACGGGGATCTCGACCTCTACCTGGTCCAGGGGGCGCCGCCGCCGCAGGATCCCTCCCCCCGCCCGCCGAACCGCCTCTTCCGCAACGAGGGGGGGCTGCGCTTCCGCGACGTCACGGCCGAGGCCGGGGCCGAGGGGTCGGGCTACGGCCAGGGGTGCGCGGAGGGGGACGCCGACGGGGATGGCGACCCCGACCTCTTCCTCGCGAACGCCGGTCCCGACCTCTTCCTCCGCAACCTCGGAGGCCGGTTCGAGGATCGCACGGGCCCCTCGGGCCTCGGCGACCGGGGCTGGTCGACCAGCGCGACCTTCCTCGACGCCGACGTCGACGGGGACCTCGACCTCTACGTCGTCCGCTACGTGAAGGTGGAGTACGCGACGCATCCGAGGTGCCTCCGGGCCGGCCGCCGCGGCTACTGCCACCCCGACACCTTCGAGGGGCTCGAGGACCTCTTCTACCGCAACGAGGGGGACGGGACCTTCGTCGAGCGCGGGCGCGAGGCGGGCGTCGCGCTGGCGGGCCCGACCGAGGGGAAGGGGCTCGGCGTCGTGGCCGGCGACTTCGACGAGGACGGGATCCCCGACGTCTACGTCGCGAACGACTCGACGGCGAACCTCCTCTTCCGGGGGAGGGGGGACGGGACCTTCGAGGAGATCGGGCTCCTCGCCGGGGTCGCGTTCTCGGCGGCGGGGAGGGCGGAGGCGGGGATGGGGACCGACGCCGCGGACTTCGACGGGGACGGACGGCTCGACCTCGTCGTGACGAACCTCACCCAGGAGACGAACACGATGTCGCGCAATCTCGGGGGGGGGACCTTCGAGGACGTGACGGAGACCTCCGGCCTCGCCGCCATCTCGCTCCCCTGGGTCGGGTTCGGCGCGGGCTTCTTCGACGCGGACGACGACGGCGCGCTCGACCTCCTCTTCGTGAACGGGCATGTCGTCGACAACGTCGAGGAGGTCGACACCGGCCAGACTTACCGCCAGCCCGCCTTCCTGATGCGCAACCGCGGCAACGGGGTCTTCGAGGACGTCTCCGCCCGCGCGGGACCGGTCTTCGGGAAGCGGAGGGTCGGCCGGGGAGCCGCCTTCGGCGATCTCGACGACGACGGGTTCGTCGACGTCGTCCTCACGAGCGTCGGCGAGCGCGTCGAGATCCTCCGGAACGGGGGGGTCCCGGGCCGCCACTGGGTGAGCTTCCGGCTCGTCGGCGCCCGCAGCGCGCGCGACGGGCTCGGGGCGGACCTCCGGGTCACTGCCGGCGGCCGGACGCTCCGGCGCTGCTCGAAGTCGGGCTACTCCTACCTCTGCGCTAGCGATCCGCGCGTCCACTTCGGGCTCGGGAATGCGAGCCGCGTCGAACGCCTCGAGGTGCGCTGGCCCTCGGGCCGGGTCGACCGCCTCGAAGGGCTCGCGGCGGATCGCGGCTACGTGCTGCTCGAGGGGAGGGAGGGTCCCGTCCCCTGAGTCGCGGGGCTCCCCCTCCTTGCGCCGGACATCCAGGCGAATCCCCCCGGGAGGGAGGCGGCGATCCAGGCGAGGCGGTAGAGGATGGACGTGGCGACGCCGATCTCGAGGCTCGAGCCGTAGCGCCGGAAGAGCTCGCCGAAGAGGGTCTCCCCGACTCCCCAGCCGCCGGGAGCGATCGGGGCGGCCGAGAGGATGCTGATCACCGGGAGGAGGACGAGGAGGTCGGAGACCGGGAGCCGGTCGCCGACCGCGCGCGCGAGGAGGATGGTCCCCGCCAGGATCCCCAGGTGGTTCGCGAGCGAGAGGGCGAGGGCGGAGACGAGGACCCGCGGGTGGTCCCGGTAGGCGAGGACCGCCTCGTCGACGCGCCGCACGATCCCGGAGAAGGGGAGGACCCCGACGACGCGGTCAATGCGGAAGAGGCGCCGCAGCCGCCGCGACAGGAGGAGGAGCGATCCCGCGGTGAGGAGACCGAGGAAGAGGAAGAGTCCGGTCGCGATCTCGGAGAAGCGCGCCCGCCGCGGCCAGACGACCGCGCCCGCGAGGAGGGCGAGGGCGAGGATCCCGACGACCCGGTCGACGAAGACCGAGACGACCGCCGCCTCCCGCCGGTCGGTCGTGCGCGCGGCGAGGACGGCCTTCACGACGTCCCCGCCGGTGAGCCCCGGAACGACGAGGTTGAAGAAGAGGCCGACGTAGGTGAGGCGGCACGCCTCCCCGAACCTCGTCTCGATCCCGACCGCGCGCAGGAGCCCCCTCCAGCGCACGACGGTGAGGAGCGGCGTCGAGAGGAAGACGAGGATCGTGACGGCGTAGAGGCGGAGGTCGAGCCCCGCGACGAGGGTCCGCAGCCCCGGACGGACCCGCCAGCCCTCATGGACGTCGAGCGCCTCCGCCCGTTCGGTCGAATCCCGGAACGCCACGCGCGCCGTGTTCCACGGACCCTCCGCCCGCCCGGTCCGCTCCTCGAGGAGCGAGCCGTCCGGGGCGCGCCGCTCGGCGGCGTCGGAAAGGGAGACCCGGCTCGCGATCCAGGCGATCAGCGCCGCCGCGAACGCGACGCGAAGGATCGCGAGGATTTTCTTCCGGTCCATGTCCGCCCGTTCTCGGTTGGCCGCCCTTCCCGGCTCGAGGGGCGCGGAGTCTAGCGGCGGCGGCACCCCGGGCGCCTTGAGGCGTCGCGCCGGGAGTCCTAGCGTAGGAGCGCCCGACCCCGGAGGACCCCCATGCGCCTCTCCCTCCTTTCCGCCTCGAGGCTCCTCGCGCTCGTCCCGTTCCTCGGTGCCTGCGGCGGGTGCGGAGGTTCGGGGAGCGAGGCGCCCGACCGCCCGGCCGGCGCGTCGGCGAAGGAGCCCGCACCGGGGAGTTCCACCCCGACCGCCACCGCCCGCGCCTACCAGCCCTCCCCCGCGACCGACGCCTCGATCTCGGGGAAGGTCACGCTCGAGGGGGACCCGCCCAAGTTGCCTCCGCTCACCTTCGACGCGGATCCCGTCTGCTCGCAGGCCCATGGAGGGGCGAATGTGTCGAAGGAGGAGGTCGTCGCGAAGGGAGGGAGGCTCCAGAACGTCCTCGTCTACGTGAAGTCCTCCTCGAAGGCGCTCGAGGGGCTCCGATTCGAGGTCCCGAAGTCGCCGGTCCTCCTGAATCAGGAGGGGTGCATGTACAGGCCCCACGTCTTCGGCGTCATGGCGGGCCAGACGATCACGGTCCGGAGCAGCGACCCGACCCCGCACAACATCAAGTGCTCTCCGAAGCGGAACACCGGCTTCAACCTCAGCCAGGCGAAGAAGGGGATGGAGGACGAGAAGAAGTTCGACAAGGAGGAGTGCGCGCCACCGATCCAG
>CBRGOK010000413.1:0-4198 GCA_967798035.1 uncultured bacterium | reverse complement strand
TATCCGGGCCGTCGCGGTCTCGAAGATCCGCGCGGTCCGGGGGGGGCGCACCGCCGTCGCCGCGGCTCCGCCGGCCGCGCCGGCGACGCCGTCCGCCTCCGCCCCGTTCGAGGCGCCCGGGGACGAGCCGTGCCGCATCCGGCGGCGCAGGTCCCGGAGGTCGAGCGCGAAGATCCGCATGCGCTCGCGCATCCCCATCGCCACTCCCACATAGGAGGGGCTCCGGCCCCGATCCTCCCCGGCCTCCGCCCGGCGCCCCCTGCCGGCCTCGGTCGTCCCGGGAGCCCCGTTCACCACGAGGTCCGCGAGGAGCGCCCCGACGCCCGGATAGCGGCGCGCCGGATCCTTCTCCATGCAGCGCTCGATGGCGCCGCGGAACTCGGCGGGGAATCCCGCCGGGAAGGAGACCGGCTCGTTCTCGTGGCGCCGCAGGACCTCCCACTCCGTCTCCCCCTTGAAGGGGACCTCCCCGGTCGTCATCTCGTAGAGGAGGCAGCCGAGGGAGTAGATGTCGGAGCGGTGGTCCCCGTGGCGCCGCAGCATCTCCGGCGACATGTAGTAGGGGGTCCCCCGGCCGAAGGAGAGGGTCTGCCGCGACTCGCTGATCAGCTTCGAGAGTCCGTAATCCCCGACGCGGGCCGTCGCACCCTTCAGGAAGACGTTGGCGGGCTTGAGGTCGAAGTGGGCGAGGCCCCGCTCGTGGAGGGCGTCGACCCCGCGCGCGACCTGCTCGAAGATCCGGAGCGCCTCCGCCGGCGGCAGCGGGCCCCCCTCCAGCCGCCGGCGCAGCGTCTCCTCGCCGGCGTACTCCATCACGATGTAGGGGATCCCGTCGACCTCGCCCCGGTCCTCGATCGAGACGAGGTTGGGGTGGTCGATCTGGGCGAAGACGCGGACCGACTCGATCTCCCGGCGGACCGCCTCCTTCACGGAGTCGTCGTCCACCTTGAGGAACTTGATCGCGTAGAGCTTCCCGATCGAGAGCTTGCGCGCCTTGAAGACGACGCCGAAGACCCCCGCGCCGAGCCGGTTCAGGATCTCGAAGCCCGGGATGTAGCCGGGCGTTCGGTAGTTCCGGTAGAAGGCCTCCCAGTTCGCCCCGCCGCGCCCGGTCTCGGGCGTCGGACCCGGGGCGAACACCCGCTCCGGCGCGCCCGCGTTCGTCTCGGAGGGCTCCGGCATGGCCGCGCTCACTTCCGTGCGATCCTCCGCCGACATGGTAGCCGTTCCTCCTCCCGCTGTCGTCACAGGAGCGCCGCCGCCCCCCCCGCGGCGAGCCCGAGGGCGAGGAGGCGGACCCCGTTCGTCCACCGGCCGGAGGTGGCAAAGTCGAGCCAGAGGTAGAGGAGGAAGGAGGCCCCCGCGATCCCGAGGAGGCCGAGCCCCCGGCGCAGCCGCGACCCGCGCAGCTGCGATTCGAGCCGGGAGGCCTCCCGGGCGAGATCCCGGATCTCCTCCCCCGACAAGAGGAAGAGGGACCGGGCGCGCCAGGTCTCCCCCGAACCCTCCCGCCGGACGAAGAGGTCCTTCAGGAAGCGGCGCTCCGCCTCCCCGTCGGGGAGGAGGCGCTCGAGGGACCGGCGGTCGATTCCGCACCGGGCGAGGTCCTCCCGCACCCGCGCCGCTCCCGCCGCGATCGCGCGGTCGCTCGCCCGGGCCTCGCCGGTCTCGATCTCGGACTCCCCCCTGCAGGCGAGGCCACCCTTCCCCGGCGCCGAGGGCGGCCCGCGCACCCACTCCTTGCGGACGAAGGGGGCGTGGACGATCCCGCCCGGCGGGGAGAGGGTTTTCAGGACGAGCGCCTCCCCCCCCTCGGAACGGAGGTGGCCGACCTCGAGGACGACGCCGTCTCCCCCCTTCCCGGCCTCGGCCGCGACCCCCTCCCGAGCCAGGGCGGCGAGGACGGGAGGGAGGATCTCCTCGGGAGCGCTCCTCTCGCGGCGGACGACCCAGGAGCCCCCCGCCGGCTCGGGGACCGAGAAGAGGAGGGCCCGGATCTCCGCGACTGCCGCCCCGGCGGCGCTCTCGAGGTCCGGCGAAAGGGGAAGGTCGGATCCGAGGAGGACGAGGCCGAGCAGGGGGTGGGCGCTCATCGGGCCGGGCGCCGCCGTTCAGGGGGACGGCGGCTGGTGCGGCGGCGCTATTCCCCGCAGCCGGCCGTTTATTTCAGTCGCGGGAGAGGAGGAACCGCAGGCTCCCCGCCGCCAGCTCCTCCCCGCCGGAGAGGGGAGCCTCCCCTTCCGCGGGGGCGCCGTCGACGAGGAGGGGCTCCTCCGACTGGCCGAGGAGGGTCCTCCGGTCGTCGAGGAAGAGGTAGACGCGTTCGCTCCTCCGGCCCGCGCCCAGGTGGGCGTCGGCCCCCCCGCCGATTCCGATCCGACCGTCGGCCCCGGGCTTGAGGAGGATCACGGCGGTCGCCCCGCCGATCTCGCAGCCCGGCTCGAGCTCGAGGAGAGCCGAGCGGCTCCGGCCCGAGGGGAGCCGGAACCGGAAGGCGAAGGTTTCCCCGAGCGCGACCCGATCGCCGTCCTGGAGGGGGACGGGCCCGTGGGCCTCCTTGCCGTTCCTCGAAACCGGCCTCCCGGGCGCGGGGAGGAGCTCGTAGGCCACCCCCTCGTGGAAGGAGACCTTCCTGCGGATCTCGGCGTGCGCCGCCGCGACCCGGGCGAGCAGCGGGAGGTCGTTCGACGGCTCGCGGGCGTGACCGATCCGGATCTCGTCGCGGGCGAGGACGAGGGCGTCGGCGGCCTCGTCCATGCGGATCACGAAGCGCCAGGGGAATCCGTCCCGCTTGCGACCCTCCGCCGCCTTCCGCGCCCCGTGGCCCGCAGGCGCTGCGTCCCGGAGGCCGAGGAGCCTCTCCTCGAAGAGGCCTTCGCAGAGGTCCTCGAGCGCCGAGTCGTGCGCCGCCTCCGCCACCGCCTCGCGCTTCCCCTCCCGCACGCGCTCCCCCATCGCCTCGAGGAGGGCGGCCGTTCCCTCCAGGCGCAGGTCCTCCGCCGCCTCGAGATCCTCCAGCCTCCGCAAGCCCTCGACCGCCGCGGCCAGTTCCCGACCCGCGTGCGCGAAGAGCCCGCGCTCGAGCTCCTCCCGGAACACCCGGTGGCGCTGCGCGATCGGGCGCGCCGCGCGGATCCTCGCCGCGGCGGGGTCTTTACCCGAGCGCTTCTCCTCGGCCTCCGCGAGCCGAAGCGCCCCTTCGACCACGGCGGCGTCCCAGGGCCGGCGAACCACCTCGAGCTGCGCCTCGAGCAGGCGCCCGTGGCCGGTCGGACCGGCTTCCTCCTCCCGCGGCCCGAGTCCGTCGACCACCTTCGGGCAGGCCGCGCCCACCTCGGGATGCGCCCTCGCCGCGCGCTCGAAGGCGTCGAGCGCGATCCGGCGCTCCCCGCGCGCCAGGGCCTCCGCTCCGCGCGCCGCGGCGAGCGTGGCGAGGACGAAGGGGTGCCCCTCCGCGCTCTCCCCCGCCGCCGCCAGGCGCCTCGCCTGCGCCCCCGCCGCCCGGAACTCGCCGGCCCGGAGGTGCTCGAGCACCCGCCCGCGGCGGGCCTCGCGGACCGCGCGGACGATCGCCTCCCCCTCGGGAGTCTTGAAGAGGTCGGGGTGGAGCGGGGCGTGCCGGGACAGGAAGGCGAAGGCGTGCGACGCCGCGCCCGCGGCCGCGCGTTCCGCCTCGGTCCGCAGCGCCGGGACCCGTCGGACCGTGTCGAGCGCACGTTCGAGGGAGGGGAGGAGCGGGTGCCTCGGCGCGATCCGCCGGAGCTTCACGACCCCCTCCTCGGCCGCCTCCGGCGCCCCGTTCTCGCACGCGAGCGCGATTCCCTCGACGAGTCGTTCCTGTTCCGCGATCCGGGCATCGAGGGCGGTCACGCGCTCCGCGACGGACGGAGGAGGCGAGGGAAGGCTGCGCAGCCGCTCGCGGGCCTGGAGGAGGTTCCCCTCCTTCTCGGCCTTCTGCGCCGCCGCGAGCGCCTCCTCGACCAGGCGCTTCCGGGCCTCCCGCTCCTCGAGGCGAGGCCGGATCTCCGCTTCGAGCCGCGCCTCCTCCGGGTGCCCCATCCCCGCCCGGCCTGCGCACTTCAGGTCCCCCAGAGCGGCCGATAGCTCGCCCCTGCCGAGGTGCTCTCGCGCGCGGACCAGGAGCGCCTCGGCCGCCTTCCGGCGCACGGTTTCCGCGCGCCGGTGCGCGCGGACGCTC
>CBRGOK010000412.1:0-4206 GCA_967798035.1 uncultured bacterium | reverse complement strand
AGGGATCTCCCTTGCCGTAGCCGTCGTCGGCGGGATCGGAGTAGAGGATCAGCCCGATAGCGCCCGCCTCGCGCGCCGCCCGCGCCTTGATCCCCCGGTAGGACCGGCCGTAGCGCGCGACGGCGATCTTCCCGGCGGGGTCGACCCCCATCCCCTTCAGCCGGGCGAAGTCCTCGGGCAGCCCGTAGTTCGCGTAGACGACCTCGGCTGTCACGTCCCCCGAGGGGGAGTAGGCGTTGTAGGGGAGGACCGCGTCGGGGGCGTAGGAGTCCTTGTCCCATCCCCACCCCTCCTCGACGTTCTTCGCCTTGAACTCCTCGGGGGCGAGGAGCTTCACCTCGATCGACTTCGGGTAGGGGAGGTAGACCTCGTAGGTCGCGAAGTCCGCCTCGAGCCCGGCCTCGAGCCAGCGGCTGCGCGTGTACTCCGCCGACCGGCGGTCGGCGGGGGTCCCCGCGAGCCTCGGGTCCTCCGTGAGGACCTGGAGGTAGCGCTCGCAGGAGGCGGGGTCGGGGAGTCGGAGGAACCTCGCCTCGACCTCGCGCGGCGCGCGCGAAGTCTCCTGATGGGCGAGGACCGTGAGGAGAAGGAGGAGCATGCGGGCGCGCCTCCTCCGGCCGGGGAGGAGGGAGGCGCGATAGAGTAGGAGGTGGGCTCTTGCGCGCGCAACGGATGATCCTCCACGACGTCGTCGCCTTCGACCTCGACGGCACCCTCGTCGACTCCGCGCGCCTGTGGTGCGAGGCGACCGCCGGCGCGATGGCGGAGGTATTCGCCCGGAACGGGATCCGCGCGCCGGTCCCGGACGAGAGGACCCTCCGCCAGGTCATCGGCACCCCTGCGCCCGACTCCCTCTTCGCCCTCCTCCCCGCCGACCTCCATCCCCTCGTCCCGGAGATCACGGAGGGGGTCCGCTCCCGCGGGAGCGCGGCGATGCGCGCGGGCCCGCCTCCCCTGTTCCCGCGGGTCCTCGAGACCCTCGGCGAGCTGCGACGCTCGGGCTGCGCCGTGGCGATCGCGACGAACGGCGGCCGCCGCTACCTGGACGCCTGCCTCGACTCCCTCGGCCTGCGTCCGCTCGTCGACCTCCCCTTCTCCCTCGACTCCCCGGGCGTCTCGAACAAGGTGGAGATGGTCGGGGCGATCCTGCGCGAGGCCGGCACGCGCCGCGGCGTCCTGGTGGGGGACCGGTTCCACGACCGCGAGGCGGCGCACGGGAACGGAATCCCCTTCGTCGCCTTCGAGCCGGGCTACGGCTCCGAGGCGGAGTGGGATGGCGCGGAGGGCCGGGTCTCGAATCACGGGGATCTCCTCGTCCTCCTCGGCCGCCGCGCCGGCGCGGTCCGCGCCCTGGCGGACGAGGTCGTGCGGCGCGCCGACGGTCGCGGCCGTCCCTTCCTCGTCGGGGTCACGGGCGCCCCCGGTACGGGGAAGTCCCTCCTCGCGGACGACCTCCGGGCCGTGCTCTCTTCCCTCGGGATCGACGCGCGCCTCCTCCGCCTCGACGACTATCGGAGGAAGGCTCCGCCCCTCGCCGCGCCCGACGCCGGGGACCACCTGGCCCACGCCTTCGACCTCGAGGGGTTCGAGGCCGCGCTCGCCGAGACCCGGACCGGAAGCGGGCGGGCCGCGCTGGTGGAGGGGCTCTTCCTCCTCGACGCGAGGGTTCGTCCGAGCCTCGACTTCGCGATCCACCTCGAGGCGAGCGAGGCGGTCCTCCTCCGTCGCCTCGAGGCGACGCGCGGACGGGAGGAGGCGAGGCGCGCGCGCGAGATCTATCTCCCCGCCCACGCGGCGTTCGCCGCCGCGCGCCCGCCGCGTCGACACGCCGACCTGCGGATCGACTCGTCGAATCCCCTCGCGCTCGAGCCGCTCGGGTAGGGGGAGCCTATTCCCCGTAGACGTGGAGCCAGCGGTGGTTCCAGATCCCGAGGATGGAGACGATCTCGAGATCGGCGTAGTGGACCGTCGTCAGTCCCCCCTCCTTCGCGGCGTCCCCGATCGCGTTCGAGTCCCAGAGGACGTCGACCCGGTAGCTCACGTGCTTGATGTTCCCCAGCCCCTCCTTCCCCCCGGCGATCCCCGTGGGGGTCTGGTGGAAGTCGAGGGTGAGGGGAACGGTCGTGTGCTCGTAGATCCGGCCGATCCTGCAGCCGGCGAGGAGGGGGAGACGGAGGAGGGCGCCGCGCGCGGACCGCATCGGCGTCAGTCCCCGTAGACGATCGTCTTGTGGCGGTAATAGAGGCCGAAGAGGACGAGGAGCATCTCCTGGTCGGCGTGCTGGACGGTCGTGATCTTGCCGTTCTCCGCCGCCTTCTTCGTCCCCGCGTCCCCCCAGGCGACGAGGCCGAGGACGCTCTCGAGCTGGCTCTCTCCGGTCTTCGACCCGAGGTTCGTCCGGTCGAGGTTCGTGTCGAGGGGGAAGCGGATGTGGCTGTAGAGGCAGCCGGGGAGGGCCGCGAGGGCGAGCGGAGCGAAGCAGGCGGCTAGTCGTCGGGACATTCCTCTTCCTTGGGGGGGGACGTGCGCGAGCCGGTTCGGCGGGGCGCGAGTGTAGGGGCACCCTCGAGCCGACTCCACCTCGGCCGGCGACGGCGGGGCTACTCGAGGGGCTTCAGCGTGACGGGGACGTCCTTGCGACGCCCGTTCCGCTCCACCGTCACCGTGACGCGGTCGTTAGCCTCGTGCCGGTCGAGGATCCGCGTGAGATCGTCGGGCGACTCGATCGGGGTCCCGTCGACCGCGACGATGAGATCGCCGACCTCGACGCTCCCGTCCTGGGTCACCTCCGTCGGACGGAGGCCGGCCCGCTCCGCCCCGCTCCCGGGCGAGACGTAGCGGAAGAGGACTCCCTTCATCCCGGCGCTGCGGGTCAGCTGTTCGGAAATCACGCCGATCCCCATGCCGATCCGGGTCGATCGGCCCCGCAGGATCTGCGGGACGATCCGGTTGATGGTGTCGACGGGGATCGCGAACCCGATCCCGGCGCTCGATCCCCCCGGGCTGAAGATCTGGGCGTTCATCCCGATCAGGCGGCCCGAGGAGTCGAGGAGCGGCCCGCCGGAGTTTCCCGGATTGATCGCCGCGTCGGTCTGGATCACCCCCTGGATCAGCCGGCCGGGGACGTTGGGGCCGGGGCTGGGGGCGCGGATCTCGCGGTCGAGGGCGCTGATGATCCCCGTCGTCAGGGTGTGGTCGAAGCCGAACGGGTTCCCGATCGCGTACACGATCTGGCCGACCTCGAGGTCGCGCGAGGTCCCGACGGGGATCGGGTGGAGGAGGCTCTTCGGCGCGTCGATCCGGAGGACGGCGATGTCCTTGTCCAGGTCGTACCCCACGACGGCCGCCTCGTAGGGCTTCGTCCCCTCCGCCAGCTGGACCCGCGCGTTCCCCCGCTTGTCGATCGCACCGGCGACGACGTGGGCGTTGGTGACGAGGGTGCCGGTGTCGTCCCAGACGAACCCCGAGCCCTGCCCCTCGGGAATCTCGAAGACGTTGCGGCTCCAGTAGTTCTGCCGCACGAACGCGGTCGTCGCGATGAAGACGACCGACGGGGAGACGCGCTTGAAGATGTCGATGTTGTTCCGCTCGATCGCCGTCAGGTCCGACCGCGGGGCGATGGGACGTTCGGTGGCCGACGGATCGAGGAGGGACGCGGTGCCGCGGCGGGAGAGACCCCACGCGAAGGCGGCGCCCAGGACGAGCGCCGCGAAGAAGGGCCAGCGGGCGGAGCCGCGCTCCGCAGTCGGGTGGAGGAGGAAGGGATTCATCGGACCTCCGGAGCGCGGAGAGCGGGCGAGGCTAGGCCTTGGCGGCGAGCGCCTCCGCGGCCTTCCGTTCCTTGAACTTCGCCACGATCTTGTTGAACTTTTCCCAGTAGCCCGCCTCCCCCTTGATCTCTACACAAGACTTCGCGCCGACGCCGCAGTCGCCGCACGCCCCGGTCTGGCAGTGCTCGGTCTCCTCGCCGGCCTGGGACTTCGCGAACTCCTCCTGGAGGTAGGCCCGGTCGACGCCGTTGCCGAGGTGGTCCCAGGGGAAGACTTCCTCGAGGGGCCGCTCGCGGTTCGCGTACCAGGTGACGTCGACCCCCTTCTCCTCGAAGGCCTGGAGCCAAGCCTCGTACTTGAAGCAGTCGTCCCAGGCGTCGAGCCGGGCGCCGAGGCGATAGGCGCGCTCGATCGCGGGGCCGACGCGCCGGTCCGC
>CBRGOK010000411.1:0-4207 GCA_967798035.1 uncultured bacterium | reverse complement strand
GAAGACGACGACCGTGGAGGGCCCCCCGAGGATCGTGGCGAAGCCCGGACCGAGGGGGGAGGCCGCTTAGTTCTGGTTGATTGCCGGGCTGGGCTGGGCCGCCTGGGGAGGGGCGAGGGGAGGGGCGAGAAGGGCGATCGAGGCGAGGATCGAGGCGGGTTTTCGGGTCACGGGGGGGGGGTTCCGGGGCTCGAGCGCTCGCGACCTCCGCGGCTCCTTCTCCCGGCCAATGCCATTACAAGTGCTTGCCCGGAGGCCGTCAACGCGGGCCGGGCCCGGGTCGCTCGGGGCTCAAGGAGGGGACTCCGTCGCGCCGAGTCTCGTCCACCGCTCTGGTAGATTCCCGCCCTCCACGGACCGGACCCTTGCCCCGAGAAGACCTCCGACAGCTCCTCCACGCCGCCATGTGCGCGTGGGCGCTCCTCTTCCCCTGGATCGGGAAGGGCGGGGCGATCGCGCTCGGCGCGGTCGCGGTCCTCTTCAACGCCCTCGTCTTCCCGCGCCTTCCGATCGCTCGGACCGTCTCCCGCGAGGGAGACCGACGCTGGACCGGGATCCAGTGGTATCCCGTCGCGGTCCTCGGCCTCGTCGTCCTCCTTCCCCTCCCTCTCGCGGCGGGGGGGTGGGGCGTCCTCGCAGCCGGCGACGCCGCGAGCAACGTCGTCGGGCGCCGGCTGGGTCGCAGGAACCCCCTTCCCTGGAATCCCGGGAAGTCCTGGGCCGGTGTCGCGGGCTTCCTCTTCGCCGCCTTCCCCGTCGCCTACCTCCTGATGTCGGCCAACCTCGCGTGGGGGGATCCCCACTTGCTCGAGTACTGGGAGCACGTCGAACCGGCGCTCCTCCTCGGGGCGTTCGCGGGCGCGGCGGGGGGCGCGATCGTCGAGTCGATGCCGCTGCGCCTCGACGACAACCTGACCGTCGCGGCCGCCGCCGGAGCCACGATCTACGCGGCCACCCGCGCCGCGGGTCTCCACTAGGGTGGAGGGGAACGCTCTCGTCGGCCTCGCCGTGAACGCCGCCGCAGCAGGGGCGGCCTTCGCGCTGCGAACGGTCTCCGGCACCGGCGTGCTCGCCGGCGTCGGCCTCGGCACGCTCATCTGGTGGGCCCTCGACTGGCGCGGCTGGGCGATCCTCGCCGCCTTCTTCGCGCTCGGCTCGGTCCTCTCCCGTGTCGGCTGGTCGAGGAAGTCGGCCGCCGGCCTCGCCGAGGCGAACGAGGGGAGGCGAGGCGCCGCCCGCGCGCTGGCGAAGGTCGCGTTCCCCGCCCTCGCCGCGCTCGCGAACGCGATCGACCCGCGTCCCTTCCTCCCGGTCGTGTTCCTCGCCGCCTTCGCGACGGCGCTCGCGGACACGGCCGGCAGCGAGATCGGCCAGGTCTACGGGAGGCGCCCGGTGACGCTCCCGGCCTTCCGGCCGGCGAAGGTCGGAGCCGAAGGGGCGGTCTCCCTCGAGGGGACCCTCGCCGGGATCGCCGCCTCGATCCTCCTCGCGGCCCTCGGCTGGGCCCTGGCCCTCGCCCCCGACCTCGGCGCGCACGCGATCTGGATCGTCGCCGCCGCCGCCTTCGCCGGGACCACGATCGAGTCGCTCGTCGGCTCGACGCTCGAGGGGAAGGGGAAGGTCGGGAAGGACTTCACGAACGCGATGAACACGGTGGTCGGCGGCGCGACGGGAGGAGCGCTCGCCGCGCTCTGGATGCGATGAGGCGGGGACGTCTCGCCGTCTACTGGCAGTTCGTCCGCCCCTTCACGCTCCTCCCGCCCCTCCTCGGGATGGTCTCGGGGGCGGTCTCCGCGATCGGGGCCGTCGCATGCCACCGGGGGCGCTCCTTCTTCGAGGAGATGGGGGAGCACGGCCTCGCCCACGGGAAGTTCATCCTGGTCGGCTCCCTCATGGCGGCCACCCTCAACGCCGCCTCGAACGTCTTCAACCAGTGGACCGACCTCGAGAACGACCGGATCAACAAGCCGGGCCGTCCCCTCCCCGCGGGGCTCGTCACGGTGCGGGAGACGGTCGTCCTCTTCCTCCTCCTCTACGCGGTCTCCCTCGCCTCGGCCTACTTCGTCACCCCGCTCGAGGGGAGCTGGTGGCGCAGCCACCAGTGCTTCGTCATCGCCGCGCTCGGCGCGATCGGGACCTGGGTCTACTCCGGGCACCCCTTCCGGACGAAGCGGTGGGGGTGGCCGGCGCAGCTGACGATCGCGATCCCGCGCGGCTGCCTCCTCAAGGTCTGCGGCTGGACCTGCGTCGCGACCGCCTTCGGCGACCCCGAGCCCTGGTTCATCGGCGCCGTCTTCTTCCTCTTCCTCCTCGGGGCCTCGGCGACGAAGGACTTCGCCGACATGAAGGGGGACGCCGCGGCCGGCTGCGTCACCCTCCCGATCCGCTACGGCGTGCGGTCGGCCGCCCACCAGATCTCCCCCTTCTTCGTCCTGCCGTGGCTCCTCCTCCCCCTCGGCGTCCTCGTGACCCGCGGGGACTTCGACGGGGACGGGCGCGCCGACCCGATCCTCTCGGGGAACCCCTGGGCGCTCTCCGGGCTCGGCCTCGCGCTCGTCGCCTACGGCCTCTACACCGTCTCGACGATCGTCCGGAACCCCGAGGAGCTCGCCACGACGGAGAACCACCCTTCCTGGACCCACATGTACCGGATGATGATGCTCGCCCAGGTCGGGTTCGCCGCGGCCTACCTCTTCTGACCTTGCGGGTCCTCGTCACGGGCGGGACGGGCTACTTCGGGAGGCACCTCGTGCGCGCCCTCCTCGGCGCGGGGCATCGTCCTCGCCTCCTCGTCCGGGCGACGAGCCGCATCGACGGGATCGACCGGGAGAAGGTCGAGCTCTCGGCCGGGGACGTCACCGACTCCGCCTCCATCACGAGCGCTCTCGACGGCTGCGAGGCGGTCTTCCACGCCGCCGCCCTCGTCAAGCGCTGGGTCCCCGATCCCTCCGCCTTCGAGCGCGTGAACGTGCGGGGGACGGAGACGGTGATCCGCGAGGCGCTCGACGCGAACGTGAAGCGGATCGTCTACACCTCCTCCTTCTTCGCCCTCGGCCCCTCGGACGACGGGCCGGGCGGGATCATCGACGAGGGGCACGCGCGCGATCCCGACCACTGGCACACCCCCTACGAGCGGACGAAGGCGCTCGCCGACGCGCGCGTGCGCGCCCTCGTCGCCCTGGGGGCCCCCGTCGTCACCCTCTACCCGGCGGTGATCTACGGCCCCGGGGACCTGACCGAGGGGAACATCGTCGGGCGCCTCGTCCTCGACTTCGCGGCCGGCAAGCTCCCGGGCATCCCCTGCCGCGGAGACCGCCGGTGGGGCTACGCCTTCGTCGAGGACGTCGCCGCGGGCCACCTCCTCGCCTTCGAGAATGGGAAGCCGGGGGGCCGCTACATCCTCGGCGGGGAGAACTGCACGGCGGACACCTTCTTCGAGATCCTCGCGGGGCTCCTCGGCCGCCGCATCCCGCGCTTCCACCTCCCCTACGGCCTCGTCTGGTCCGCGGGCCTCTTCGAGGAGCTCCTCGCCCGCTTCGGGATCCGGGAGCCACGGCTCACCCGCGCGGAGGCGGCGACCTACCGCCACCACTGGGCCTACGACGACAGCCGGGCCCGCAGCGAGCTCGGCTACCGCGGGCGCTGGCTCGAGGAGGGCCTGCGCCAGACGCTCGGGGGGATGCTCTGGAACCGGTGAGGGCGCTCGCCCTCTCGCCCTTCGCTCCGGCCTTCGCCCTCGCTGCCGGTCTCCTCGGCGCCGGACTCGGCCTCCTCCTCGGGAACCGATGGATCCTCCCGCTCCTCCAGGCCGGCCTCGCCTACCCGGTCTTCCTCGGCTCCGTCCGGGAGGGGCGCCGGGGCCGCACGATCGGGCTGATGCTCCTCTGGGCGGTCGCGACCTCGATTCCCGTGATCCTCGCCTCGCGGGCCGATCAGTCAGGGATCGAGCCTGCGATCCTGCGCGGAAAGGAGTACCGCGACGAGATGTTCGCGTGGATCCGGACGGGCGTCGGCAAGGAATCGGACCCGGCCCGTTTCCTCCCCGAGCACGCTCTCCACTTCGGCGTCTTCGCCCTCCTCGCCTACTTCACGGTCGGGGCGGGGGCCCTCGCCCTCGGCGCGGTCCTCCTCGACTACATGAACTTCTACGTCGGGGCTCTCCTCGCCGCGGCGGCGCACCCCGCCGCGGTGGCGCCCTTCGCGTGGC
>CBRGOK010000410.1:0-4209 GCA_967798035.1 uncultured bacterium | reverse complement strand
GCCGTGAGGCGCGCGGTCTTCTTCCCGCTCGCGCTGCTCGGCGCCTGCGCGATCCACCCGAAGGGGGAGGAGGAGGAGCGCGCCCGCGCGGAGGCCGAGGGCGCGCCCTACTCGCGGCCCTTCGAGGAGCGCGAGCTCCCCCCCCTCGCTCCGGACGCGAGCCTGGAGGAGGTCGTGCGCCGGGCGCTCCTCGCGAACGGCGACCTCGAGGCGAGGTACTTCGCCTGGAGGGCGGCGATCGAGCGGATCCCGCAGGCCGCCTCCCCGCCCGGCTCCGCGATGCTCGGATACAGCCAGGTTTTCGACGGGGGGAGCGCGTGGGATCGGACGACCCTCTTCCTCCAGAGCGACCCGATGGCGAATCTCCCCTTCCCGAGCAAGCTCGCGACGGCGGGGAGGCTCGCGCTCGAGGAGGCCCGGGCGGCAGGGCTTCGCTTCGACCGGGCCCGCTACGCCCTCCAGGCGGAGGTCGTCCGCGCGTACATCGAGATCGCCCACCACGTCGAGCTCGAGCGGATCCGGGACGAGGAGCTCTCCCTTCTCGAGCTGGTCGTCGCGACGGCGGAGGCCCGGACTCGCTCCGGGGCCTCGCCCCAGCGGGACTGGCTCAAGGCCCGCACGGAGCTCGACCGCGCGCGGAACGATCTCCGGACGCTCCACTCGGAGCAGCCGGGGCTCCTCGCCCGGCTGAACGCGATGCTCGGCCGGGCCTCCGACGCGCCGCTGGAAGCCCGGCTCCCGGAGCGCCGGCCCCTCACCCTGACGGACGAGGAGGTGCTGCGCGCGGTGGCCGAGCGCAACCCGGAGCTCGCGGCCCTCTCCCGCGAAGTGGCGGGCCACCGTGAGGCGCTCGACCTCGCGAGGCAGGCCTACCTCCCCGACTTCTCGTTCAGCGGCTCGATCACGGGGAGCGTCGCGCAGACGCTCGGCGCCGCCCTGACTCTTCCCCTGCTCCGGTGGGAGGCGATCGAGGGCGCGATCGAAGAGGCGCGGGCGGACCTCCGCGCCGCCGAGGCGATGCGGCGCCAGGTGGGGAACGACCTCGCGGCGAGGGCCGTCCTCGAGCTCTACGCCCTGCGCGACGCCGAGCGGAGGATCGACCTCTTCGCCAATGCGATCCTGCCGCGCGCGGACCAGGACGTCGCGCTCTCGCGGGCCGCCTACTCCGCGGGGCAGGTCGGTGTCCTCGAGGTGCTCGACGGCCGCCGGACCCGCCTCGAGTCGCAACTCGTCTTCCTCGAGGCGCGGGCCGCGCGGGAGGAGGCGCTCGCCTCGCTCGAGGCGATCGCGGCGAGGCCCTTCCCGGGGACCGAGGAGGGGGGGCACTGACCCCTCCTCGGCCCGGTGGAGGAGGCGGGTTTTTTTGATCCCGAGCTCGACTCTCCCACGGCATCGAGGGGAGCGCCGTGCCTGCGAGGAGGATTGACGCAGGGGCACGGGCCTTGCTACGCGAGAGGGGTCCCGAGTCGGCCGGAGGGCCGGGCCCTCCGAGGGGCACCGGCCTCCCGGCGAAGGAGCCACGGCCATGGCAGCGACGATGAAGACGTTCGTCATGAAGCGGATCGGAGAGGTGGGGATGGCGGAGAAGCCGGTCCCCGAGCCCGGTCCCCTCGACGCGCTCGTGAGGACGACCGCGGCCCTCGTCTGCACCTCCGACGCGCACACCGTAGGGGGGGCGATCGGGGAGCGGACGAACCTCACCCTCGGGCACGAGGCGGTGGGCGTGATCCAGAAGCTCGGGAGCGCGGTCCGCGGGCTCCGCGTGGGAGAGCGCGTCGTCGCCGGCGCGATCACCCCCTGCTACCGCTGCGAGAACTGCCAGCGGGGCTTCCCCTCCCAGTGCACGGGGATGCTCGGGGGGTGGAAGTTCGCCAACGTCCGGGACGGCAACCTCGCCGAGTTCTTCCTCGTCAACGACGCGGAGGCGAACCTCGCGCGGATCCCCGACGATCTCCCCGACGAGAAGGCGGTCTACTGCGCGGACATGCTCTCGACGGGATTCGTCGCCGCCGAGCACGCGGCGATCCCGATGGGGGGGACGGTCGCCATCTTCGCCCAGGGGCCGGTCGGCCTGATGGCGACGGTGGGAGCGCGGCTGCTGGGCGCCGGGCTCGTGATCGCCGTCGAGGGGATCCCCCGCAGGGCCGAGCTCGCCCGGCACTACGGCGCCGACGAGGTCATCGACCCCTCGAAGCAGGATCCCGTCGCGCGGATCCTCGACCTCACGGGCGGGGCGGGGGTCGACTCCGCGATCGAGGCGCTCGGCGCGCAGGCGACCCTCGAGGGGTGCGTCCGGGCGACGCGGCCGGGGGGGACGATCTCGAACGTTGGGTACCACGGGAAGGGCGAGTACGTCTCGATCCCGCGCGAGGCCTGGGGGGTGGGGATGGGGGACAAGACGATCCGCACGGGTCTGTGCCCCGGGGGGGCCGAGCGGATGAGGCGGCTGCTCCGCCTCCTCCAGACCGGCCGCGTCGACCCGACCCCGCTCACGACCCACCGCTTCCCGTTCGCGGAGGTCGAGAAGGCGTTCCGGATGATGAAGACGAAGGAGGACGGGATCCTGAAGCCGCTCCTCCTCTTCGGGTGAGGTCCCCCTCGCGGGAGCGGGGAGGATGACGGCACCGATCGCCGGCTACCCGGCCCACCGGGAGGGGGACGTCGTGCTCCGCGACGGATCGACGGTCCACGTCCGGCCCGTCAGGCCCGACGACGGCGCCGCGATCCTCGACTTCCTCCGGCGCCTCTCCCCGGAGTCGCGGGCGCAGCGCTTCCAGACCGCCGCGCCGGACCTCGAGGGAGTGGTCGCGCGCGCGACGGACGTCGACTGGCGCGACCGCTCCGGACTCCTCGCCCTCGCCGGGATCGACGGCCGGATCGTCGGGCACGCCGGCTACCGGAGGATGGACGCCGAGCGGGCTGACGTCGGCTTCGCGGTCGCCGACGCGTTCCAGGGACGCGGTCTCGGCACGATCCTCCTCGCGCACCTCGCGGAGATGGGGGCGGAGAGCGGGATCTCGACCTTCGAGGCGGAGGTGGCCGCCGCGAACCCGCGGATGCTCGAGGTCTTCCGGGAGTCGGGCTTCCCCGTCCGCACGCGCGCGGAGCCCGGGATCGTGCGGGCGGAGATCGGCACCTCCTTCTCCCCGCAGGCGCGGGAGCGCTTCGAGCGCCGGGACCAGATGTCCGCCGTCGCCGCGATGAAGGCGTTCTTCCGCCCGCGGTCGGTCGCCGTCCTCGGGGCCTCCCGCGCGCGCGGGACGATCGGCGGGGAGATCTTCCACAACCTCCTCGCGACGGGCTTCCAGGGCCCCGTCTACCCGGTCAATCCGAAGACTCCGGTCGTCCAGTCGGTCGCCGCCTACCCCTCGGTCCTCGACGTGCCCGGGCCGGTCGACCTCGCCGTCGTCGTCGTCCCCGCCCGCGAGGTCCTCGAGGTCGCCCGGCAGTGCGCGGCGAAGGGGGCGCGCGCCCTCGTCGTGATCTCGGCGGGTTTCGCGGAGACCGGACGGGAGGGGGCGGAGCGACAGCGGGCGCTGCTCGAGGTCTGCCGCGCGGCCGGGATGCGACTCATCGGCCCCAACTGCATGGGCGTCCTCGACACCGCGCCCGAGGTCCGCCTCAACGCGACCTTCTCCCCCGGCTTTCCTCCCCACGGACGGGTCGGCTTCCTCTCGCAGTCCGGGGCCCTCGGGCTCGCCGTGATCGACCACGCGAGCGGGCTCGGCCTCGGCCTCTCGAGCTTCGCCTCGGTCGGGAACAAGGCGGACATCTCCGCCAACGACCTCCTCCAGTACTGGGAGGAGGATCCGGGGACCGACCTGATCCTCCTCTACCTCGAGTCCTTCGGGAATCCGGGGAAGTTCGCGCGGATCGCCCGGCGCGTCGGGAAGCGCAAGCCGATCGTCGCGGTGAAGAGCGGGCGCTCCGCCGCCGGGGCCCGCGCGGCGGGCTCCCACACCGGGGCGCTCGTCGCGGCCTCCGACGTCACGGTGGACGCCTTCTTCCGGCAGGCGGGGGTGATCCGGACGGACACGCTCGGGGAGATGTTCGACGTCGCCTCCCTCCTCGCGAACCAGCCCGCCCCCGCGGGCCGCCGCGTGGGGATCGTGAGCAACGCGGGGGGGCCGGCCATCCTCTGCGCCGACGCGTGTGAGGCGGACGGCCTCGAGGTCGTCCCGTTCCCGGAGGAGGTCCGCTCCGCCCTCG
>CBRGOK010000409.1:0-4220 GCA_967798035.1 uncultured bacterium | reverse complement strand
TGCCGCATTGAAGCCGCCGTTCCCGACGAGCGCGTCGAGGTCGCCGTCCCCGTCCACGTCTCCGATCGCGATGGCCTGGGTCTTTTCGGAAGTTCCCGGGAACATCCGGTGCACCTCTCCCAGGAGGAGGGGCTGGGCGTGGACGGAGGAGAGCATCCCGAGCGCGAGGAGGGCCGTGGCGCCCTTCGCAGCCGTAGCACCGGATTCCAGCCGCATGATCCCTCGGACCGCTTCTCGAGCCATGGTAGGCCTGGATCCCGGCGACCGTAACCGGCCGGGGCTCCCCGCCAGGATTCGCGCTCGATGGGGAGGGCCCGCTGGAATACAACAGCCCCCGTCCGGCATTCGCCGTTCCCCTCCCCGTAGGCAGGAGAGCACCATGTCCAACCGCGCGGCCCGACTCACCGCGTTCCTTCTTTTCTTCCCGGGGCTCGCCTCGGCCTCGCCGCAGGCGGTCGCCCCCCTCACGCACGCCGTCCCCGCCGGGGTCCACTTCATCGCGACCTGGCGGGGGACGCCGGAACGAGCGGCGATCGACGACCTCTACCTCCGCGCGGCGAAGCGGCTCTGGGACTCCGGCGTCGCCTGGGACCTCTTCGACCTCGTCTCGGCGAAGGCGCCGGCCGACCACCGCGAGCAGGTCCGCGCGGCCGTCGAGAAGATCCTCGCGGCGCTCGGGAAGGTCGAGTGGGGCACGGCGTTCGGACAGGAGGGCGCCTTCGCCTTCCGCTTCGGCGTCCCGATGCCGGAGTACCTCCTCCTCGGCCGGTGCCCGGAGGCCGGGCTCGAGCGGAGCCTGCAGGGCCTCCGGGGGCTCCTCGGAGAGATCGCCTCCCTCGCGCCGGAAGCGCTCGAGGTCCGCGAGGGGAGCGGAGGAGGCTCGGAGACGATCTCCCTCGTCGCCAAGGAGGCGCCGATCGGGATCCAGGTCGCCCGGGTGAAGGGGACGATCGTCCTCGGTTTCGGGCAGTCCCTCTTCGCCTCGACCGTCCACCTCCTCGGCGCGGGGGACGGACAGGGGTCGATCGGGAAGGCCGCCTCCTACGAGAAGGCCCTCTCCCACCTCCCCCGCGAGAGGGACGAGGAGGGGTACTTCGACCTCGCGGGGATGTGCGGGGTCTTCTCCAACGGGATCTCGGCCGCCGGCGCGAGCGCCGGCCCGAAGGCCGCCCCCGTCCTCGGGGCGGTCTCCACCTTCTTCGAGGAGATCGCCGCGATCCAGTCGATCGCGTGGACCACCCGGGGGGCGGGGAACCGCCTCGTCTCCGACGAGGTCGTCCTCTTCGAGCCCGGATCCTCGAACCGGTTCTTCCCGCGGCTCTTCGGCGGCTCGCGCACGCTCGAGGGGCTCGACCGGTTCCTTCCCAGGGACACGGTGACCGGCTGGGCGAGCGCGGGATGCGACCCCCTCGGCGCGTACGACGCGCTCCTCGAGACCATCGGGAACGTCGACGGATCCGAGAAGCTCCTCGAGGCCTGGAGGGGCGTGCAGACCCGATTCGGGTTCGACCTCCGCGCGGACCTCCTCGCCTGGCTCTCGGGGGAGCATGTCTCGGTCCGAGTCCCCTCCTCCCGCCCGGGCCTCTTCGGGGACACGACCGGCGTCCAGCTCTGGAAGGTGAAGAACCCGGTCGAGGCCGCCGCCCGGGTCGAGGGGCTCCTCGCGAAGGCGGCCGCGTACGTCCGCGACCGGGGTCAGGAGATGCGGATCGAGCCCGCGGCCGGGACCGAGGGGCTGCGGACCATCTCGATCGAGGCCTTCCCGAACTGCCGCCCGGTGGTGGGCGTGCGGGGGGAGTGGCTCGTCCTCGCCGGCTCGGCCGAGGCCGCGACGAAGGTCCTCGCCGCCCGGGAGGGGAAGGCTCCCGCGATCGGCGAGAGCGAGCGGTGGAGAGCCCTCGGCCTCGGCATCGACGGACCTGTGGGATCGATCTACTACGCCGACGTCGAGGGGCAGCTCGAGGGGTTCGCGCAGCTCCTCTCCGGCGCCGGGTTCTTCTTCTCGATGATCCCCCGGGACAAGGAGACCGAGCCGGTCCTCAAGGTCGGGGCGATCCTCACGAAGCTCGGACGCTTCTTCCGGGAGATCGACGTCGAGCGCGACCGCGGAGGATTCGCGCGACCCCTGAAGGGGGCGGAGGGGATCCAGGCCCGGACCGTCTCGACGTTCCGCCGCGCGGGGTGAGCGCGGGGGGTGCGGGGCCCGGCCCCATGCTCTTCGGCCTCCTGGCGCTGGTCGCCTGCGCGGTCTCCTCCGGGCAGGCGGCCGCGTCCCGTCCTCGCGCCCGAGAACTCGGGATCGTCGTCGGGTCGATTCCGCCCGGCGCGCGGAACGCGATCACGGACGTCCGCGGCGTCCGCGTCGGCCATCGGACGATCGTGGAGGGGGATTCCGTCCGGACCGGCGTGACCGTCGTCCTTCCCCACGGGGGGAATCCGTTCCGCTCGAAGGTGCCCTGCGCGATCGCAGTCGGGAACGCCTTCGGGAAGCTCGTCGGGTTCACCCAGGTCGAGGAGCTGGGGCTCCTCGAGACGCCGGTCGCCCTGACGAACACGCTCTCGGCATTCGCCGTCGCCGACGCCCTCGTCTCCTGGTCGCTCGCGCTCCAGGGGAACGAGGCGGTCCGCTCGGTCAACCCGGTCGTCGGGGAGTGCAACGACGGATTCCTGAACGACATCCGCAGTCGGCACGTGCGCGAGGCGCATGTGCTCGAGGCGATCCGGTCCGCGGGCGAGGGTCCGGTGGAGGAGGGGAGCGTCGGGGCGGGGACGGGGACCTCCTGTCTCGGCTGGAAGGGAGGGGTGGGAACGGCCTCCCGGACGCTTCCCCCGGACTCAGGGGGCTTCGCCCTCGGCGTCCTCGTCCAGACGAACTTCGGCGGGACGCTGACCCTTCTCGGCGTCCCCGTCGGCGGAGAGAAGAAGGAGGGAGGGGGCTCCTGTGTCTTCGTCGTCGCCACCGACGCCCCGCTCGACGCGCGGCAGCTGAAGCGCCTGGCGCGGCGCGCGCTCGGGAGCCTGCCGCGGGTGGGCGCGAACCTGTCGCACGGATCGGGGGACTACGCGATCGCCTTCTCGACGGCGTTCGTGGAGCCGGATGGAAGGCCGAAGGCCGCGGCTCCCCTCCTCCTCGGAGACGACCGCCTCGATCCCCTGTTTCTCGCGGCCCTCGATGCCTCCGAGGAGGCGATACTGAACTCGATGCTCCGCGCGACGACGGTCGTCGGACGGGAGGGGAACCGGGCCGAGGCGATCCCGGTCGAAGCGCTCCGCGACGCGCTGGGCACGCGGCCGGTCCGCTAGGAGCGTGAATCAGCGCGCCGCGGCCGCGGGCTTCCCCTCGAGGGACGCCTTGAGGTCGGTGAGGTCCTGCTCGACGCACTTCGTCGCGATCCCCTTCATCATCGGCGCCATCAGGAGGCCCATCACCTTGCGGAAGAAGGTGAGGGGGGTCCCCTCCCAAGTCATCTCGACCCGGGTCCCCCCCGCGTGCGGGGTGAACTTGAGCTCTGTGCGGTAGCGGCAGCCGTCGCTCTCGGCACCGAGCGCGTAGCCGTGGGGGGGGCTGAAGGTGACGACCTCCATCGTCACGCTGGCCTCCTTCCCGAACATCTTGCGCGTCTCCTTGAACCTCGTGCCGACCCGGACCGGCCCCTCCGTCAGCATCTCGAGCTTTTGGATCCCCCGGATCCGCCCCGGCGCTCCGCGGAAATCGGAGGCGGCCTGGAAGACCTTCTCGGGGAAGGCGGCGATGTCCTTCGTGAACGTGAACCGGGGCATGGGGCTCCTGGGCGGTCGGGGGTTGCGATCGTAGGGAGTGAGGCGCGGGGGCTCCACCCTCTCGCTCGTCTTGACTCGCTCCGGAGCCGCAGTTACAAGCGCCCGGCCGAGCACCCATAGCTCAACTGGATAGAGCATCTGACTACGGATCAGAAGGTTGCAGGTTCGAGTCCTGCTGGGTGTACCACGATTCGAATCCGTAGGAGCGGTGCCCTCCTCCCTGCCGGACCCGGCGAGGCGGAGGATCTCCACTTCCTCGACGAGGCCCTCGCCGAGGCGCGGGCGGCCATCGAGCAGGGGGAGGTCCCGGTCGGGGCGCTCGTCGTGCGGGACGGGGTCGTCCTCGCCCGCGCGCACAATCGGGTGGAGGCGGAGAAGGATCCGACCGCCCACGCGGAGAGGCTTGCCCTCGCCGAAGCGGCGCGCGCGAGCGGGTACGA
>CBRGOK010000408.1:0-4252 GCA_967798035.1 uncultured bacterium | reverse complement strand
CCACTGGCACCGCCCCTACAGCCGCGACGACGCGAACCTCCTCAACCAGTTCACCGACTACTACACGAAGGGGTCCCTCGTCGGGCTCGCCCTCGACCTCGAGATCCGGGTCCGGACCGGGGGGAAGCGCTCCCTCGACGACGTCTTCCGTCTCCTGATGGAGCGGTTCGCCCCGGCGCCCGAGGGCTTCCCCGAGGGGGCCTTCCAGGCTGCGGCCGCGGAGGTCGCGCAGGGCGACCTCTCGAGGTTCTTCCGGGACTACGTCGAGGGGACCCGCGAGATGGACTTCGATCGGATCCTCCGCCCCGCCGGCCTGCGCCTGCGGCGCATCCCCCGGACGAAGAAGGACGACGAGGGGAAGTACGTTCGCAAGATCGTCGGCTCCTTCGGGATCGAGATCGAGGACCGGGGGGAGGCCCCGCGGGTCGTCAACGTCCTGCCCGGCTCGCCGGCGGAGGAGGCGGGGCTCGACCGCGAGGACCTCCTCCTCGCGGCGGACGGCGAGCGCGTCACCGCGAAGAACTGGCGGACGATCTTCCGGTCGAAGAAGGTCGGGGGGACCGTCGACCTCGCCCTCTTCCGGCACGACCGCCTCCACCGGATCGCGGTGCGGATCCGCCCCGACCCCCGGCGGACGATGCGGATCGAGGTCGACCCGGACGCGACCCCCTCGGCGCGGCGGCTCCTCAAGGAGTGGCTCGGCCCCGACGTCGCGCGGGCGAAGCCGGGCGCCGACGGGGAAGCCGGGGGGTGATGGGCGAGGTCGGAGTTGGACCGACTACCTGGACCGTGTAAAGATCCTGCTCTGCCGTTGAGCTACTCGCCCGGCCGCAAGGTATTATGAGTAGGCGCGCCGGGAGGAGGAAGGCGCGCACGCACGCCCGCTCTCCCGCCCCGCGGGGCCCGGGCAGCCTCGGGAGATCCCCTCATGCGCATCTGCGTGATCGGAACCGGCTACGTCGGCCTCGTCGCCGGGACCTGCTTCGCGGACAGCGGGAACGACGTCGTCTGCGTCGACATCGACGAAGACAAGGTCGCCCGCCTCCAGCGCGGGGAGATCCCGATCTACGAGCCCGGCCTCGAGGAGCTCGTCCGGCGCAACGTCGGGGAGGGGCGCCTGCGGTTCTCGACCGACGTGGCGGGGGGGATCCGCGACAGCCTCGTCATCTTCGTCGCCGTCGGCACCCCCTCCGGGGACGACGGGAGCGCGGACCTCCGGGCCGTCCTCGCGGTCGCCGAGACGATCGGGAAGGCCGCGAACGGCCGCAAGATCGTCGTCGACAAGTCGACCGTCCCCGTCGGCACGGCCGAGCGCGTGGCGGAGACGATCCGCCGGCACACGACGCACACCGTCACGGTCGTGAGCAACCCGGAGTTCCTCAAGGAGGGGGCGGCGATCGAGGACTTCCTCAAGCCCGACCGCATCGTGATCGGGACGGACGACCCCGAGGCGGCGGAGACGATGAAGGAGCTCTACGCCCCCTTCGTGCGCCGCAACCAGCCGATCCTGATCATGGACGTCCGCTCCGCGGAGCTGACGAAGTACGCCGCGAACGCGATGCTCGCGACCCGGATATCGTTCATGAACGAGATCGCGAACCTCTGCGAGCGCGTCGGGGCGGACGTGAACCGGGTGCGCGAGGGGGTGGGGACCGACTCCCGGATCGGGTTCTCCTTCCTCTACCCCGGCGTCGGGTACGGCGGCTCCTGCTTCCCGAAGGACGTGAAGGCCCTCGAGCGGACCTCCCTCGACCACGAGTACAAGTTCCGGATCCTGCGCGCCGTCGAGGAGGCGAACGAGGCGCAGAAGCGGGTCCTCGTCTCGAAGGTGAAGGCGCACTTCGGGGAGGAGCTCCGGGGGCGGACCTTCGCCGTCTGGGGCCTCGCGTTCAAGCCGAACACGGACGACATGCGGGAGGCCCCCTCCCTCGTCGTCCTCGGGGAGCTCCTCGCCGCCGGCGCGCAGGTCCGGGCGACCGATCCGGAGGCGATCCCGACCGCGCGGCGGATCTTCGGGGAGCGGGTCTCGTTCCTCGAGAAGCCCTACGACGCCCTCTCGGGCGCCGACGCCCTCCTCCTCGTCACGGAGTGGAACGAGTACCGCCATCCCGACTTCGACCGGATGCGGGGCCTCCTCCGGCAGCCCGTCATCTTCGACGGGCGCAACGTCTACTCCCCCAAGGTCCTCCACGAGCACGGGTTCACCTACTACGGGATCGGGGTCGGCGGCCGGGCCTGAGGGTCCGCGCCGGCTCCCCTACGAGGGGATCTCCGCCGACTCGGCGACGTGGACGGCGAACTTGCTCGCGTCGTCGAACGCGAGCACGCGCGCGGCAGGCTTGCGCTTGAGACACTCCGCGAGAGCCGCCTGCGGGTCCGCGGCGGGCCGCAGGTTGACCTTGGCGAGGGTCTCCGGGGGGAGCGCCGAGACCATGTGGACGGCGAAGACCCGCAGGAGCAGCTCGGCGAACTTGTAGGACTTGTGCGCGTACATCCGGTAGCCGCCGCGCAGCGACTCGAGGACCGCCGGCAGGGGGGCGGCGAGAGCCCCGTAGAAGTTCTCGACCGCCTCGGGCGGGCCGATGCCGTTGCGGCACTCGGCGAGGAAGATGATCTCCCCGCCGTCCTTCGCCGCCCACTTCGTCAGCTCGAGCGCGCGCTGCGCCGTGTAGAGGCTCTCGTCGTGGGGATGGCCCCCGGGGGAGACGACGAGGACGTCGGCCGGGGCGACCGTGACGCCCGCCTCCCGGTCGACCGCCTCGATCCCCGCCGCGCAGGCCCGCTCGACCGGTCCGGCCGAGGCGAACCGGACCCGCCCCGCGTGGGTGAAGAGGCACAGGGCGTAGGCGGGCCGGCCGGAGAGGAGGAGGCGGGTCCCCTCCCAGAGATCGTCGGCGAGGGGATTGTCCCGCCGGCGCGGGTCGGGGTGGAGGGGGTGGCGCCCGAAGGTCGAGAGAGGGTCGAGGGCCATCGCGTGGTTGCCGCGCGCCGTCTCGAGCCCCGCGATCCCCGGGATGAAGTTCTTCACCGGGCTCGAGTAGCCGGCGAAGTAGTGGTTCTTCATGTCGGAGACCGCGAGGAACGCCTCCGCCTCCTCCGTCCGGCGATTCGCGAGGACGCGCACGCCCCGGCGCGTCCGGCCTTTCTCGACGAGGTCCCCGGCTCGGGCGTCGTTCACGATCACCTCGGAGCGCCCCCGGAGCTCGCTCGCCTCGAGGAGGCGGCCGAGGAGGGCGGCGAGGTCCTTCTGGTCGGCGGTGGAGGGGTCGTGGGTGCCGGTGCAGACGAAGGCGAGGACCCGCTTCGCCCCCGCGAGGGTGCGGGCGACGAGCGGGACCACCTGCTCGCGGGGCTCCTCCCTCGTCGCGTCGTCGAGGAGGAGGGCGACCGTCTTCCCGGACACGGCCCGGGCGAAGCCCTCAGTCCGGCGAAGCGCCGCCTCCGCCTCCGCGAGGCAGGCCTCCCCCGACTTCGCGGGCTCCGGCCGCCCCGCGAGGGAGACGAAGCCCTCGAAGTTCCGTTCCGGGATCTCGAGCGCGACGCGCCCGGAACCGTACTTGAGCTCGACTCGCACGGCTCTCTTGATCGTACCTTCCCCCCCGGGGGCTCAAGCGGGGCCGGGGTTGATTTCGTCCGCCGTGAGGGTTCGATACCCCCTGGGCGCCCCCCCAGCGCCATCCGAGCGAGACGGGGGAGCGCCCGGGAGTGCCCCATGCCGAGAGTCCTCGTCCCCCTCGCCCCCGGCTTCGAGGAGATCGAAGCCGTCACCGTCATCGACGTCCTGCGGCGCGCGAATGTCGAGGTGGTCGTGGCGGGCGTAGAGCCCGGACCGATCGAGGGTTCCCGCGGGATCCGGGTGACCCCGGACACGACGCTCGAGGCGGCGGGGACGGAGTTCGACATGGTCGCGATCCCCGGCGGCGCGCGCGGAGCCGAGCGACTCCGGGAGGACGCGCGCCTCCACGCGATCGTGCGCGGGCTGCTCGCGAAGGGGAAGCCGGTCGCGGCGATCTGCGCCGGGCCGACGGTCCTCTCCCACCTCGGGGTCCTCGAGGGGCGCCGGGCGACCGCGCATCCCTCCGTCCTCTCCCTCCTGCGCGCGGGACAGGTCGTCACGGACCGGGTCGTCGTCGACGGACCCATCGTGACGAGCCGGAGCCCGGGGACGGCGATGGAGTTCGCCTTCAAGCTCGTCGAGCTCCTCGTCGGGAGGGTCAAGGCCGAGGAGGTGAACCGGGGCGTGCTCGCGCGC
>CBRGOK010000407.1:0-4257 GCA_967798035.1 uncultured bacterium | reverse complement strand
CTGGGCGGCGCACTTCTTCGAGCAGTGCGCCGACAACCGGCTGATCCGACCCGACGCCGAGTACGACGGCCCGCCCGAGCGGCCCTTCGTCCCGATCGAGGAGCGGCGCGCGTGAACCCTGCCCCTCCGCACGGTCGGCGGGGCTCCCCTCCCCCACGACCCGATCCGCCGGCGCTCGCGGGAAGAGCGCTCGAGGCGCTCCACTCCCTGGCGAAGGGCCTCGCGCGTGCCCGAGCGCTCGATCCCTCCGCCCTTCCCGACCGGCTGGAGCTGCGCGTCGACCTCGACCTCAAGCGCGGGCCCTCCTTCGAGGGCGCGCGCGGCCTCCTCGACCAGATCGCGGCGCGGATCGAGTGGGCGCTGCGCGCGGCGGCCGCGCTGCGGAGCGGCCGGGTCTACTGCTTCTTCTGCTCCTCCTCCGACTGCGCGCACGCGGCGCCTCCCGACGCCGACAGCGTCTTCGACGGCTACGAGGCGCCCGGCCGCCCGCGCTGGACCGACCTCCCGACCGTCTTCCTCGACCGGCGAGACCCTCGCGTGGACACCCTCTACGGCCGACGCCACCTCGTCACGCTCGTCGAGGAAGGGCCGGCGCTCCGCTCGGGCCTGATCGAGGCCTTCGCCGCCGACGCCCGCGTCTACGAGATCCTCGGCCAGGTCGTCGCCGGGTTCTTCGAGGTCCCCTCCGGGAACGGCCGGCGGGAGGGGAGCGCCGCCACGTTCCAGGTCGTGCGGACGGCGACGGGGGAAGGAAGGAGCCGCCTGCGCCTCAACGCCGTAAGCGGCGGGGCCCTCTTCGATGAGCGCGGGGCGAGCGTCGATCCCTCCCTTGGGCGGATCCTCGACATCGCGCGCCGCCGCCTCGCCTCCCTCGAGCGCGAGCTCGCCGGGGCGCGGCGCCGCGGCGGGGCCGATCCCGACCCGACCCCGAAGGCCCTCTCGATCCTCCGCGCCCTCTCCCGCGACCTCGAGCACCACGAGCGCGCCGGGGCGAGGCGGACCGGACACGGGCGCGAGCGATCCGATGCCGGGCACCGGCCGACGGCGCTCGCCTTCCCCGAGGCGCGGGAGGCGGCGGTCGACCGGATCTACGCCGACGATCGGGGCGAGACCCTCGTCGTCCTCGGCAAGGCCGGCCGCGCGCATGTCTTCACCGCCGACGGACGGCACGTGACCTCGGTCGTCCTCCGCGGCGACGAGGTCGCTCGCCGGATCCGGACGCGGCGGTGGAAGCCCGCCTCGCCGGAGGCGATCGCGCTCTTCCGGACCGGGATCGGGCGGGGCTGAGCGGTCGTTCCTACACGAACGCGATGTTCAGTCGCTTCGAGAAGTTGTAGTAGAACCCGAACCCCCCCGTGAACACGATGACCGCGCCCTGGGCGCTGATGGCGAGGCCGACCATCGCGGGGTCGGACGGCAGCGGGAGAGTCACGGAGGTCGGGCTCGCAGGGACCGAGACCAGGATCTGGGGAGAGACGAGGAGCGCGCAGGCGCCCGGCAGGGGGATGTTCGCCGGCTCACCGAGGATGAGGAACCGCCCGATGGGGCAGCAGAGCGGGGGGACCCCGAGGGTGAGCGTCACCGAGCAGCCGTCGACCCCGTTCGAGTACGAGCCGGTGACGGTCGGGTAGACCCCGCCGGCCTGATTGCAGGCGAGTCCGGAGTACCCCCACACCACGCCGAACTGGCAGACCTGCGCGGGGGCGCGGGTGGAAACGGCCGCGAGGGCGGCCGCGAGCGCGAGAGTGGCGGCTCCTTTCATTGGGTCCTCCGGCTCAGAGGGTCGGGGGAGCGGGGGTCCCCCCTCCTCCCGCGACCTGCGAGACGGAGCGGAGCCCTCCCCACCTGAACGTAAGAGCCGGAAAGGACGCCCGCGCCGAACGGGGGGCGGGCGGCGGCGCCCTACGCCGAGGTCAGAAATTCGCCAGGCTCGTGCCCTCGATGTTCGTGAAGCGCGCCGGGCCGGCGACGAGCGCGCTGAGCGTTCCTTCCCTACTGGAACGTGATGTCCAGCCGGCTCGAGAAGTCGAAGTCCGTCGTCATCCCGATCGTCGTGAAGCGGACGAGGATCCCCTGGGCGTGGACGAGGAGCCCGACCAGCGCCGGGTCGGGCGGCAACGGGAACGTGACCGACGTCGGGCTCGCGGGGATCGTCAGCACGATGTCGGGGAAAACCAGGAGCGTGCACCCTCCCGGGACCGGGAGGGTCACCGCCTGGCCGCCGAGGACGAGGAACCGTCCGGTGACGAAGACGTTGCAGCAGAACGGAGGCACGGTCAGGGCGAGAGTGACCGAGCAGCCGCCGGGGCCGTTCGAATAGGTGCCGCCGACCGTCGGGAGCATCGCGCCGCTCTGCGTGCAGCCCGCCCCGGAGTTCGCGAAGGTCAGGTTGAACGGGCAGGTCTGCGCCTCCGCCCGGGAGGCGAGGAACAGAGCGCCCAAGGCGAGGAAGGGAGTCGCGATTCGCATGGAAAGCACCGTCTAGAGGATCGAGATCTGGACGCCCGGCGTGACATCGAAGTAGTTCGTCGTCCCGAAGATGTCCGTCCGGTACACGACTCCCTGCGAGTAGGCGGTGAGCCCGGTGAGGGCCGGGTCGGGAGGAAGCGGGATCGGGAGCGCGTTCGTGAACGGCAGCGCGAAGAACAGCGTCGGGAACGCGAGGAGCGTGCAGCCGTTCGGAAGCGGAGCCGAGACCGACTGGAACCCGAGGAAGAGGAACGAGGAGATGAAGTAGGTAGTGGGGCCGTCCGGCGAGGGGCTGACCGTGAGCGTGACGGAGCATCCGGTCGCGGTGTTCGTGTAGAGGCCGGACATCGACGAAGGGGTCGCGCCGCTCGGCGAGCAGGCCGACCCGTAGCTCGTGAACTGGACGTTGAAGGGGCAGGCCCCGGCTTCCGCGCGGGGGGAGAGGGCGACGAGGCCGAGGAAGAGGACGGGCACAACGATTCGCATCATGGGTACCTCCGTGGTTCTTGGAACCTCGGCATGGTAGCCCCCCGTTCCACGGATCGAACAGCCCTCTCTCGCCGGCGAGGGAGGCGCCACCGATAGACTACACCCATGTTCTCTCACCCAGCGGCCACCTGGCCCTTCTGGGTCGGTGGGATCGCGATCGGCCTCTTCGTCGTCCTCTTCGCCTGGACGACGGGGAAGGCGCTCGGCGTCTCGACCGGCTACGGATCGCTCTGCGGCCGCCTCTCGGCGATCCCGGAGTTCCGGAAGAAGCCCTACGCGGATCCCTGGCGGCTCTGGTTCGTCCTCGGGATCCCGCTCGGCGGCCTCCTCTCCGCGCTCCTCGCCGGAAACTCCAGCTGGAAGCCGAGCATCGCCGGCTTCGAGTCGCTCTACGGCCCGGGCCTCCTCTCGAAGGCCGCCATCCTCGGCGCCGGCGGGTTCCTCGTCGGATACGGCGCGCGCTGGGCCGGAGGCTGAACGAGCGGCCACTCGATCGTGGGCGTGGCCCGCGGGGAGAAGTCGAGCCTGGTCGCTACCGCCGCTTTCATGGGGACGGCGTTCGCCGTCGCCAACCTCGCCTCCTGGGCGCTCCGATGAAGGTCCTCTTCCTCCTCTGCGGGGCGCTCTTCGGCTTCCTCCTCTCGAGGGCCGGGGTCACCGACTACGACACGATGGTCGGCCTCTTCCGGTTCGAGACCCTCCACGTCGGCGGCGTGATGGCGCTCGCGATCGCCGCCGCCGCCGTCGGCCTCGCCTTCCTCGGCAAGACCGGGACGAAGGCGGTCATCGGCTGCCCGATCGAGATCGCGCCCAAGCCGATGCGTCACGGGATCGCCTACGCGGGGATCGTCTTCGGCGCGGGCTGGGCGTTCGCGGGGACCTGACCGGGCACGGCCCTCGCTCAGCTCGGGGAGCTGAAGCCCTACGCCGCCTTCACGTTCGCCGGCATCCTCGCCGGGACCTGGGTCTACGGCTGGCGATCGTCACGCGGACCCGGGACCTAGATCGGACCGGCGGCTTCCGTCCGCGCCCTGGCGCCTCCCGCCATTGATCGGGACCCTCCCGTCGGACTAGGGTCCCGCCAGGAGCATCAAGATGAGCGGAACGACCAAGTCCCCCGCGCGACGCACGGCGCCTGCGGCGACGGCGTACGACGCGAAAGCCTACGCAGCCGCGGGCGCAAGCTCGGGGCTCGCCCCGATCACCATCCGGCGCCGCGGCCTCCTGCCGCGGGACGTGCGGATCGAAGTCCTCTTCTGCGGCATCTGCCAATCCGACCTGCACCAGGTGCGGAACGAG
>CBRGOK010000406.1:0-4261 GCA_967798035.1 uncultured bacterium | reverse complement strand
CCGACGACGGGCCTCGACCCGATCACCGCGGCGGGGATCGACGAGCACGTGACCAAGCTCAACACGGCCTTAGCCGTGACCGTCGTCGCCGTGTCCCACGACATGGCGAGCGCCCGGGCCGCCGCCCACCGGGCGGCGCTCCTGGGGGAGGGGAGGATCGCCGCCCTCGCCCGCCCCGAGGAGCTGGAGCGGAGCGAGGACCCCGCCATCTTCGAGTTCGTCCACCGTCGCCTCCGCTCCCATCCCTCGGAGGCCTCCTCCGACCTCTTCGCCGAGGAGGGGGAGCGGTGAACGGCCGGCCCGTCGAGACGGCGAAGGTCGGGCTCTTCATCGCCGTCGCGGGGGCGGTGCTCCTCGTCTTCCTCTTCTCGATCCTCGGGAAGGGGTGCGGGAGCGAGGGGAAGGTCTACCATGCCGTCTTCGCGGAGTCGGTGACCGGGCTCGACGAGCGATCCATCGTCCGCTACCGAGGCGTCCCGGCGGGGACGGTGGAGGCGATCGGATTCGAGGAGAAGCGCTTCCCCGACATCCGGGTGTCGATGAGGATCCGCCCGGACATCCGCATCCAGGCGGGGACCCGAGCCACGCTCCGGTTCAGCCCCCTCACGGGAGTCGGACGGGTCGAGCTCGAGGGAGGGGAGGCGCGGGGGGAGGAGCTCGATCCGGAGGAGCCGATCCCGACGATTCCCTCCTCGATGAAGGAGATCGAGAGCAAGCTCCACCCCGTCCTGGACGGGCTCCCGACGACGCTCGTGCGCCTCGCGGAAGCCGCGGAGGCCGTGACGGCGGCGCTCGACCCGACCACGATCGAGGGGCTCCGCGGGGCCCTCGCCTCGGTCGAGTCCGCGGCGGGGGAGTTCCAGAGGACCTCGACCCGCCTCCGGGAGGAACTGGAAGCCGTGCGGGGGGAGATCCGCGCGGCGCGGGAGGAACTCGTTCCGGCGGTGCGCGGGGCCCTCGACTCCTGGACGAAGGAGGTCGCGAGCACCGGGGAGGCGGTCCGGGAGGGGATCCGCAAGACGGACGAGCGACTCGTGGGCTTCCAGCAGGGATGGGACCGTCTCGCGCAAGGACTGGAGCGGGAGTTCGGTGGCTGGGGGGGGTCGATCCAGTCCGCCTCGACCGCCGTGAGGACGGCGGGGGAGGACGTGAGCCGGTTCGTCACCGGCGAGGACATCCGGCTCACGGCCGCGGGGCTGCGGACCTTCGCGGAGCACCTCGCCAACCTCTCCGGGGAGATCGACTCGACCCTCGACGCGTTCCGCGACGCCCTCCAGGGAAGCCGTCCGCTCCTCATGGAGGCGCTCGCCACGATCCGGCAGGCGGTGCGCAACCTGAAGGACCTGGTCGACCGGCTGCGCGACGACCCCTCGGCCCTCCTCTTCTCGAGGCGTCTGCCGGAGCGCGGGATCCCCGACGGGGAGGGGCGGTGAGGCGCGCGCTCCTTCTCCTCGCCGGGACGGCCGCCGCCTGCTCCTCCACCGCTCCCCAGAGCCGGCTCTACCACTTCTCGACCGTGCCGATCGCGGCCGCGACCCCCCTCGGCGCCGTCTCGATCGGCGTCGGGCCCCTCACCCCGGCCGCGCACCTCCTCGAGCAGCGGATCGCGGCCCGCGTCTCCGACGTCGAGCTCGAGTACTACGCGGGGCACCGGTGGGCCGCTCCCCTCTCGGATCTCCTCCCGGAGGCGGTCCTCCAGGGACTCGCGGACGCGGGGATGTTCCGCGAGGTCGTGCGGGGAGGGGAGAGCGCCGGCCGCGCCGACGTGATCCTCTCGGGCGTCGTCCTCGCCTTCGAGGAGGAGGACCGGGCGGAGGGGTGGTTCGGGGTGGCGCGGCTCGACCTCGTCCTCCGGGCTGCGCGGACCGACCGGATCCTCTGGTCCGGGAGGGCGCACGGGGAGCGGCGCGCCTCGGCGCGCAACCCGGTTCACGTCGTCGAGGCGCTGCGAGGAGCGCTCGGGGACGCGCTCGCGAGCGTTCCCTGGCGGGAAGCGCTCGCCCCTCCCCCTCCTTCCTCCCCTTCACCCCCCCCGGGATAATCGGGCAATAATCGGCTCGCGGCGCCGTCCAAGCGCCTCCGACCCGCACCTCCCCGCCGATGCGCCTCCGCGCCGCCCGCCTCCTCCCCCTCCTCGCGCTCCTTGCCTCCTGCGGGGACTCGAACGTGGGTGCGATCTTCGATCCGGGGGACGGAGGGAACGGGGGCCCCGGGCCCGGCCCGGGAACGGAGACCGCGCCGCCGCTCCAGGGAGGGCTCATCGTCGCGGGGGACCCCGACCTCGAGTTCGTCTCCCCCGACCAGTCGACCAACGTGAGCGTCGAGACGCCGATCGCCGTCCTCTTCACGGAGACGATCGACGCATCCGGGGTCACCCTCGCGAACTTCCAGGTCCGCCCGCAGGGGGGGGTCCCGGTGACGGGCACCCTCTTCTTCTTCGCCGGGAACCGGCTCGTCGTCTTCGTGCCGAACTCCCCGCTCGCGCCGAACACGACGTTCGAGGTCGTCCTCGGGACCGGGATCGAGGACCTCGAGGGGAAGGCGGTCCCCGTCCCTTCGGGAGGGGTCGTCGCCACCTTTGCCACGGAGCTCACCTCCTCGTCGAACGCGATCCCCTCGGTGGTCGCGGTCTTCCCGCCGACGAACGCGACGAACGTGGCGGTGAACACGGACATCGTCGCCGTCTTCTCGGAGCCGGTGAACACCTCGACGGTCTGGCCCGCGGGGCTCGTGCCGACGCTCCCCGGTCCGCCCTTGACCCCCGTCCTGACGCTGCCGAACTTCCTCGCGGGGAACCGGATCGCGGTGCTCCATCTCCTCGCCCCCCTCCCGATCGCCCCGGCGGGCGCCCTCGTCACCCTCACCTTCTTCCCGACGATCCAGAACGACGATTTCTCCCCGAGCCCGCTCTGCCCCGGGCCAGCGCCCTGCCTCATCTCCCCGTTCCGCGTCACCACCTTCGCGGCCCCCCTCGCCGTCCGCACAGCCTCGACGCCGCCCGACACGGTCAACCGCGCGAACCTGGCGGCGGTCCCCTTCGAGGTCGACGTCGGGGCGGGCTCCCTCGCGAGCGACCAGGTCCACCTCCTCGTTCACGAGGCCTCCGTGGGGGAGGGGCTCGAGTTCACGCAGCCGGGCGCGGCGGGATTGGGGACGGTGGCGGTCTCCGGGGACCTCCAGGACACGGCGAGCCCCCTCGCGCCGATCCTCGACGACGGGACCCTCGTCGTCGGGGCCTACGTCCGGCGCGGCTCGCAGAACTCGGTGATCGTCCTCGGGGCCAACGCGCGGCAGGACACGGTCGCCCCCTCGATTGTCCGGCTCGGGCCGCCGATCCAGGCGAGCCTCTCGACCTTCGCGACCGACCTCCGGCGGCCGAGAATCCTCGGGACGGCGACGGAGCCCCTCGCCTCGGTCGTCGTGAACGGCCCGGCGGGCGCGCTGCCGCCCGCTCCCGGCACTCCGTCGATCGCGAACGGAACCTTCTTCCTCTCCGCGGCGGTCGACCTCGGCCCGATCCTCGCGGGACCGCTCCCGGCCGGGGGCGACCTCCTCCCGATCTCGCTCGACGTCGCCGATCTCGCCGGCAACGAGACGGACGCGGTCGGGGGGGCCATCCTCGTCCGGGGCTTCACGGGCGAGGTCCCGGCCAGCCAGCCCCCGGGGACCGTGCTCGTCGCCGTCTACGACGAGGCGTCCCTGCAGGGCCTGACGGGCGCCCGCGTCTTCCTCGAGCCGGGCCTGTCCCAGAATCCCCCGTCGGGCGTCCTCGAGGGGACCGTCTTCTCCTCCGGCGTCTACGCCTTCTCCGGCGTCCCCGCGGGGCCGAACACGATCACGGCGATCGCGACGGGCTTCGAGATCGCCACGGTCGTCGGGACGACCGCCACGTTCCTCTCGATCGGACTCGAGTCGCTCGGCACTCCGGGAGCCGAGGCCCTCGCTGCCGGGTCGGTCTCCGGGAACACCCCGGGCGTCGGGATCCGCTTCGCCTCGAACGTCCTCCCCGACCGCGCCTCTTTCGGGACGTTCGACTTCGATTCCGCGAACCCCAACGCGATTCCCCCGACCGTGATCCGGGCGGGGCGGCCCCAGGTCCTCACCGCGTTCGCGACCGCGCTCCCCCCGACGGCGACGTTCTTCAACTTCACGATCGGCCCCTTCCTCCCTCCGCCCGCCGCCGGGGACTCCTCCTTCCTCCCGCTCCTCTTGCCGTCCCCGACCTCCCTCACGCCCCGCCCCATCGCCGAAACCCACCCCT
>CBRGOK010000405.1:0-4270 GCA_967798035.1 uncultured bacterium | reverse complement strand
AGGGCGACGAGCCCGATCGCCCCTTCCAGGGCCGGCGCTCCCGGCCGCGGGAGTCGGAGGAGGGGGGCGAGGAGCCCTGCCGCCGCTCCGTTCACCGCCGCGCCGAGGAAGGAGACGAGGAAGATCCCGCCGAGGTCGGCCACCTGGATCCAGGTCGTGAACCGGTAGAACCCGGCGCCGAGGAGGCCCATCGGGAACCCCCCCGGCGGGCAGAGGGACCGCAGGTACTCCCCCGCCGTCCACGCGAGGCCGAGGGCGAGTGAGACGGGGAGCCGTCTCGAGAGCCTCCGGAGCACCCAGCCCGAGACGACGAAGGAGAGCGCCGAGACCGGGATCACGATCGCGGCCGCCGTGAAGGCGACGTGCGCGAGCCACCCCGTCGAGAGGGCGAAGAAGGCGAGCCCCCCGGCGTAGTCGGCGAGCGCCGCGCGCCGGGAGTCGAGACGGAGGTTCGCGAGCGCCCACGGGACGAGCGCGACGAATCCGAGGGGGCCGAGGTCCGGGCCCGGCTGCGCGCACGAGAGGAGGCCGGCCGTCGCGAGGGAGGCGGCGACCCGGATGTACAGTCCCGCCAACCTAGATCTCGAGGTACCGCACGGCCGCCCCCTCCTCCGGAACCGTCTCCGGCGGCACGGCGAGGAGCGCGTTCGCCCGGGCGAGCTCGACCAGGTCCCCGCTGCTCGACCACTCGAGCGCCCGGACCTCCGAGCCCCCCGCCGAGGAGCAGGACGTCACGGCCGGGACCAGCTGGAACCGCGGGTTCTTTTTCACCCGCCCCCCCCCGAAGCGTCCGTGGTGGAACGGATCCCGAGGGGCTCGCCCTTGCCGCTTCTCGATCGCGACCCTCGCGAGCACCTCGAACCCGACGAAGGCGGAGACCGGATTCCCCGGCAGTCCGAAGACGGCGGTCTCCCCCCGCGTCCCGAACCAGATCGGGCGGCCCGGCTTCATCGACACGCCGTGGAAGTGGCGCTCGACACCGAGCGCCTCGAGCGCCTCCGCGACGAAGTCGTAGGCGCCGACCGAGACCCCCCCCGTCAGGAGGAGGAGGTCGGCCCGGAGTCCCTCCTCGATCCTCGCGCGGATCTCCGCCCGGTCGTCCCGGGCGACCCCGAGGCGCAGGGGCTGCGCCTCGGCCCGGAGCGCCTGGCCGAGGAGGGAGAAGGAGTTGCTCTCGCGGATCTCTCCGGGACCGGGCCGGCGATCGGGCGGGACGAGCTCGTCCCCCGTCGAGAGGATCGCCGCCCGGGGCCTCGGGATGGCCCGCACCCGCGCGCGCCCGAGCGCCGCGAGCACCCCCATCTCCTGCGGCCGGATCGGGGTCCCGGGTCGGAGCACGACCTCCCCTTCGCGGAGGTCCTCCCCCCTTCGCCGCAGGTTCTCCCCCTTCCCCACGGCGTCGAAGACGCGGACGACCTCCCCGTCCCGCTGCGTCCGCTCGACGATCACCACGGCGTCGGCCCCTTCGGGAAGGGCGGCGCCCGTCATGATCGCGACGGCCGTCTCCCCGAGGAGTCGGCCGGAGAAGGGTTTCCCCGCCCTCGACTCCCCGATCACCCGCAGGGCGACGGGGGCGACCGCGACGTCCTTCGCGCGTACCGCGTAGCCGTCCATTGCGGAGGCGTCGAAGGGCGGCAGGTCGAGGTCGCAGGCGACCTCCTCGGCGAGCGTGAGGCCGAGGCACTCCGCCAGCGCGACCTCCACCGGAGCGGGAGGGCCGGGCGCGCGCGCCGCGACGATCGAGCGCGCCTCCTCGAGCGGGATCACCACCTCGGTCGAGGGGGACGACGTCCCCCGGATCGCTCCCGCCCGGGGGGGATCCCGTCTTCGTGTCGCCGCGCCACGTCGCGAGCATAGCGGGGGGTCCGGAAGGCCTTCCACCCGCCCCCCCGCGGGCGGGCGATAAGATGCGCCCGGGTCGGCCCCGCGATCGGTCCGGGAACTCAACGGAACGACCTGGAGTTCGTATCCCGGCTCGCCCGCCCCCCCTGTCGTGAGAAGCGCCCCTCCCCTCGTTCTCGTCCTCTTCGCCACCTGCGTGGCCGCCTGCGAGATGAAGACCGGCGGCCCCCCGGGGGCCGAGGCCGGCGGCGCGGCCCGGGGGAAGCCCGCCGGGGACTCGGCCCGCGTCCGGGGCGCGCCGGTCTCCCGCGGCGAGATCGCCGCCTTCCTCGAGACGACCGCGACGGTCGAGTCCGAGGCGATGGTCGACGTCTACCCGAAGGCCGCGGGAGTCCTGAGGTCCCTCGAGGCCGAGGAGGGGACGGCGGTGGCGGCAGGCGCCGTCCTCGCCAGGATCGAGGACGAGGACGCGGCCCTGAACGAGGGCAACGCCCGTGTCGCCCACGAGGAGGCCGTCCACCGCGAGGCGCACGCCGCCCTCGCCCTCGAGGAGGCCGGCAAGCGGGCCGAGCAGGCGCGGATCGGGGCCGAACAGGCGAAGCGCGACTGGGACAGGACGCGGGCGATGGCCTCCCCGGAAGACACGGGACGCCCCGTGGTCGTCGCCCCGAAGGACGTCGAGGCCGCCAAGCTCGCCTGGGAGAAGGCCGAAGGGGAGCGGGCGCTCTCCGACTTCGGGGTGAAGAAGGTGGCGCTCGACCAGGCCTCCGCCAAGGTCGCCGTCGAGAAGGCGCAGATCGCCTGGGACCTCGCCAAGCGACGCCTCGCGGACACACGGATCGTCGCCCCCTTCTCGGGGGTCGTCTCCGACCGCCGCGTGAAGGTCGGGGAGACCGTGTCGACGGCGACCCGGGCCTTCTCGATCGTCGACGCCGCGCGCCTCCGGGTGACCCTCCCGCGCCCGCAGCGCGAGCTCTCCCTCGTCCGCGAGGGGCTTTCCCTCGTCGCCTGGAGCGAGGCGCTGCCGGGCCGGGAGTTCGCGGGGAGGGTGCTCCGCGTGAGCCCGACGGTCGACCCCGCGACCGGGAACTTCCGCCTGACCGCCGAGATCGACTCGGGGGACGGGGGCCTGCGCCCCGGAATGCTCGTGCGCGTCAAGATCACGACCGACAAGCGGGCCGACGCCGTCCTCGTTCCGAAGAAGGCGGTCCTCTACGAGGGGGCGCAGCCGGTCGTCTTCGCCGTGCGGGAGGGGAAGGCCGTGCGCATCCCGGTCGAGGAGGGGTACTCCGACCTCGAGCGCATGGAGGTCCGCAACGTCGGCGAGGACGGCGTCCGCCCCGACGACCGCGTGGTCGTCGCCGGCGGGGCCGACCTCCGCGACGGCGGGAGCGTCCTCGTCGTCGAGGGCTAGGCCCCCCCGCCGCGATGGACGAGCCGACGCCTCCCCCCCCGGGCGAGCGCCGGAGCCGCTTCGCCGTCATGACGGAGCGCCCCGTCGCCGTGACGATGAGCTTCCTGGCGGTCGCCGTCGTCGGGCGCGTCTCGCTCGGGAAGCTCCCCCGCAACCTCCTCCCCGACATCTCCTACCCGACGATCACGGTCCGCACGGAGTATCCCGGCGCGGCCCCGCAGGACGTCGAGGATCGCCTCTCGAAGCGCGTCCAGGAGGAGCTCTCGACCCTCTCCCGCCTCGCCCGGATCACGAGCGTGTCCCGCGCCGAGGTCTCCGACGTCATCCTCGAGTTCGACTGGAAGACGCCGATCCCCTTCGCGATGCAGGACGTGCGGGAGCGCCTCGACAGCGTCGAGCTCCCGCCGGGGGCGGGGCGGCCGCTCCTCCTGCGCTACGACCCCAACCTCGACCCGATCCTGCGCCTCGCCCTCTCGGGCCCGCAGGACCTCCTCGAGCTGCGCCGCCTCGCCGAGGAGGAGGTGAAGCGCGGCCTCGAGGGGGTCGAGGGGGTTGCGGCCGTGCGCGTCCGGGGGGGGCTCGAGGAGGAGATCCGCGTCTCCCTCGACCCCTCCGCGATCGCGGGGCTCCACGTCGCGCCCGAGGAGGTGGTCGCGCGCCTCGCCGAGGAGAACCTCAACGCGACCGGCGGAAAGATGGAGGAGGGGGACGCCGAGTACATCGTGCGGACGCTCAACGAGTTCCGCGAGGTGGCCGAGATCGGGGAGCTCGTCATCTCCCGGCGCGCGGGGACCCCGGTCCGGCTGAAGGACCTCGCCCGCGTCGAGCGGGGGCACCGCGAGCGGGAGGTCGTCACCCGCGTCGACGGGCGGGAGGCGGTCGAGGTCGACGTCTACCGCGAGGCGGGGGCGAACATCGTCGGCGTCGCGCGCGCCGTCCGGGAGCGGCTCTTCGGGACGGAGGCGCAGCGCGCCTACGTCGCCAGAAAGGGCCTCGACTTCGTCGCCCCCGAGG
>CBRGOK010000404.1:0-4270 GCA_967798035.1 uncultured bacterium | reverse complement strand
GGGTGTTGATGTCACTGAGCTCTTCATGGTGGCCTCGCCGGGCCGAGGGAGGAGGGCTCGACCCGGTCGACCGTCCGGTTCACCCGCCGGATCGCCGCGATCGCGGCCGCGATCGCCCTGCTCGCCGCCGGGGGGATCCTCGTCCGGAGCGGCGCCTTCGACCGGGGCCCCGCCTCCCTGCAGGCGCAGGAGGAGGATCCCGTCGTGAAGCGGATCCGGGAGCGGTTCGAGCGGGGGCGGGGCGCGCCTCCCGCCGTCGCCCGCCCCGCGAAGGGACCGGATGGACCCCGCTGAGGCGTCCGGCGGACTGCGCGGCGCGATCGCCGCGGCGTCGGCCACCGCGTTCGTCGCCGGCCTCGCCGCCGGGGCGTTCCTCGCCGGATTCCCGAGCCCTCCCGAGGAGGAGGGCCCCTTCCCGGACTACGAGCGGCGGTTCGCCCGGGCGTTCGATCCCACCCCCGAACAGCTCCTCCACCTCCGCTACCTCCTGCGCAAGGCCCGGGAACGCGAGGAGGAGATCCGGAGCCGGTTCGTCGCGAGCCCCATCGTCGAGAAGGACCTGCGGACCCTCGGCGCCGAGCTCGAGGCCTCCGTCCGCGAGGACATCCTGACCCCGCGGCAGCGCCAGTCGTACGAGGCGCTCCTCGCCGCCGGCGAGGGGGGCGGGGCGAGGTAGGCGGACCCGACCGGAGGGAAGGGCAGTCGTGCGCGTCGTCGGGATCGAGCTCGAGCCCCACGCCTTCCGGCTCGTCGTCCTCGACGGGACGGCCCGGCGCTGGAAGGTCGTCGGCCTCGCCTCGGAGACCCTTCCCCCGGCCGGCGAGGGGGAGGACCCGCAGGCCGCCCTCGCGGCCGCCGTCGAGAACGCCTTCCGCAGGCTCAAGGCCCCCCGCGACCCGGTCTTCGCCACCGTCCCCTCGAGCGAGTGCGTCTTCCGCAGCCTCCTCCTCCCCTTCAAGGGGGAGGAGCAGATCCGCAAGGTCCTGAAGTTCGAGTCGGAGGGGCACCTCCACCACTGGAACATCGACGACATCGTCGTCGACTACATCTCCCTCGGGGAGGCGAAGGGCCAGACGAACGTCCTCGTCGTCGCGGCGCCGAAGGAGGTCCTGAAGCGGGCGCTGGGGACCTGCGAGGCGTGCGGCTTCGATCCGCAGACCCTCGACCTCGACGCGACGGCGCTCTTCAACGCGGCCCTCCAGACGGGCGCGCTCCCCGCGGAGGGGGGCGTCCTCCTCCTCCACGTCGGGACCCGCTCGAGCCTCCTCCTCCTCGTCGAGGACCGGGCGCTGCGCCACATCCGCGCGATCCGGGCCGGACTCGACTCGATGTCGTCCGCCGTCGCCCGCGACCTCGGGCTCGACCCGGCGGCCGCCGCGAAGAAGGCCGCCGAGCTCGAGAGCGGGGAGGAGATCGTCGTCGACTTCGAGGCGGAGGCGCGCGGGGACCTCGAGAAGAGCCCCCGGGTCCTCGAGCAGGGACTCGTCGCGGGGCGGCGCGAGGAGCTCGCCGTCCGCCTCGCCCACGAGGTCGTCCGCTCCACGGCCGGCGCCGCCCTGCAGCGGCCCCCCTCGAGCGTCCTCCTCTCCGGGGCCGGAGCCGCGCTCGCCGACCTCCCCGTGCGCCTCTCGACCGAGCTCGGCCTCCCCGTCACCGTCTTCAACCCCCTCGAGCGGGTCGAGGGGCCGATCCCCGAGAACGACGTCAAGACGGCCGGTCCCCTCGTCCCCGCCGCGCTCGGGGCGGCGCTCAAGGGGATCGGGCTCGACGCGACCCGGATCGAGCTGCGCCAGGAGGGGCTCCGGTTCACGCGGACCTTTGATCGCGTGAAGCTCCCCCTCCTCGCCGCCCTCTCCCTCCTCCTCGTCGCGCTCCTCCTCGAGAACATCTACCTCTACCGCAAGGTCCACGACAACCTCGAGCCGAGCCTGAGGACGCTCGTCGAGGTGGCGACCGGGGACGCCAAGAACCTGGCGAAGATCGACACGCGCCCCGTGGACTCGATCGAGCTCCAGAAGTGCCTCCCCTACCTCAAGTCGCAAGTCGAGGGGAAGCTGAAGACCCTGCGCGAGAAGCTCGGCCAGGGGGTCGACCAGCCGATGTCGGCCCTCGAGGCGTGGCGGCTCCTCTTCGACAAGATCGCGGAGGTGAAGGACGAGATCGGGCGCTTCTCCCTCGACGACCTGAAGTTCGACACGGTCCCGAAGCCGGTCCGGGGAGGCCTCGAGGACCAGGTCGAGGTCGCCCTCGCCACGACCTTCTACGGGAGCGCCGAGGAGGCGGCCTCCCACTACGACCGGCTCATGGCGGCCATCGAGGGCGCCCCGTGGGTGGCCCCGGCGAGCCTCCGCCGGCCCGGGATCAAGCGTTTTCCGGAGGAGGAGAAGAGCGTGGCGGATCCGGTGAAATTCAGCGTCAGGGTCCCCGCGCCGAAGGGGGGGGAGACCCCGTGAAGCTCCCGTTCGCGAAGGCCCTCGCCGGCGAGGGGGACTCGCTGCGGACCGGGATCCTCGCGGTGGCCGCCCTCGCCGTCCTCGCGGCAGGGGCGCTCGGCTTCCAGTGGAGCCGCTACGCCTCCTACCGCGACAGCCTCGAGCCCGGCAAGCGCTCCCTCGCCGCGATCGCCGCCGCCGCGAAGCAGATCAAGGACCTCGAGGACGAGGTGAGGGAGGACGACAAGCTCGGACGGGACGACGTCACCTACATCACCCAGCAGGCGACCGCCTCGAACTTCGGGGACGTCAACCCCAAGCAGAGCACGAAGTCCCCCGCGAAGGGGTACAAGGACACGATCTTCACGATCACCGCCTCCGAGAAGGAGCGGAACTACTACCGCCAGCAGCTAGCGACCTTCTTCTTCTACATCGAGGCGAAACGGAGCCGGATGCGGGTGACGGCAATCGACATCCGCCTCGCCGACAAGAAGAAGCCGGAGGACGATCTCTGGAAGTTCACGGCCGAGTTCACCTCCCGGACGCGGGAGGGGGACTGAGGGGCCGACCCCGGGCCCCCGAGCATCGGCGCCGGATCAGCGCGACGCGGCGGGCGCCGCTTTCGCCTCGGGCTCCGTCTCCCGGACCGCCTGGATGACGAGGGCGTCCGTTCCCCCCTCCGGGACCACCACCTCGACCCGCCGGTACCGGACGTCGGGGCCGTTCACGCGGACCGTGTAGGTCCCGGGCGCGAGGTCGTCGGTCTCGAAGGTCCCCTCCGGGAGCCGGACCCTCGCCCAGCCCGCCCAGTCGTGCTCCTCCCCGGCGCCCCGCTGGAAGGAGAGTCCCATCCACTGCTTCTCGTCGGGCGTGGCGTCGAAGACGATCCTCCCCTTCACCACGATCGCGGACGAGAGGGAGAGGACGACGTCCCCCGTCTCCCCCCCGGCCGTCACGGTCGCCCGCGCGGTCGCGTTCGCGTAGCGGTCCATCCGCGCCGAGACGTCGTACGTCCCCGCCCGCACGGCGGCCATCCGGAAGCGCCCCTCGCTGTCCGCGACGGCGAAGGGGTTCGACCATCCCTCCCGGTCCTCCCCCTTCTCGGGGACGCGCCGCGCCCAAACCTGGGCGTAGGGGATCGGCGTCCCCGCCTTCGCGGAGAGGACCTTCCCCGCGAGCCGGCCCGTCTCCAGCTCGAAGTTCACCTCCTCGACCGCCCCCGCCTCGAGCTTCACCCGGCGGGCCTGGAGCTGCTGGCCGCCCGGGATCCCGTCCTCGCGCGGGAGGGAGAGGTTGACGCGGACGTCCCCCGCCGCCACCCCGGTCAGCTCGTAGGCTCCGGCGGCGTCCACCTTCGTCGAGCGGGACCGCTTCGACCAGGCGCGCACGTGGGCGCCCTCGGCCGGCCTCCCGTTCACCCACGCCCGGCCGCGGATCGTCCCCACGTTCTCCCCCGCCTCCCCGCGGAGGTCGATCTCGATGGTCGTCGTCTTCCCCTCCTCCACCGTCCCCTCCACCTCGGCCATCTCGTTCGCCACCTCGGCGAACTCGAAGAGCCCGGAGAACGTCTTGTCGGAGAGCCGGGGGAGCGCCACGAACTTGTAGGTGCCCGGATCGACGTTCGTCAGCTTGAACGAGCCCGCGGCGTCGGTCGCCGTGAACCGGGGCATCCGGAACTTCGCCCCCTCGGGCCCGGCGACGACCATCACCGACTCCGGGGGAGGACCGCCGCCCGAGTGGACCTTCCCCTCGACCGTCCCCCCGGCGTGCAGGCGGAACGTCACGGACTCGGCGGGGAGGGTGACCTCCTCCTGCACGAAGGCGTAGGCGGGGTGGAG
>CBRGOK010000403.1:0-4277 GCA_967798035.1 uncultured bacterium | reverse complement strand
GTTCCGGCAAGGACCCGGTGAGACTCTGCAGGCCGTCACGCGGGAGGACGGCTCGTACGAGGTCCACCGCGTCCGCCCGGGGCCCGCTCGCCTGGAGGTGGCCTGGGAGTCCTCCGGGACGAGGACCACCCTCCCCTCCTCGATCGAGATCCCGGACGCGCCGGAGCTCGTCCACGACATCGCGCTCCCGCGCGGCGGCATCGACGGGAGGGTGACGCGGGCTTCGGACGGAAAGGGGGTCCCCGGGGCCCGCGTCTGGGCGGCGGCCGAGGCAGCGGTTTCGGGGACCAGGTTCTCGAGCCCGAGCCTGTCCGCCGAGACCGACCTCGAGGGGAGGTTCTCGATCTCGTACGTCCCGCCCGGGACCTACTCGATCACGGTCCAACCGGCGACAAGGGGGGCGGGACCCCGAGGGGCCCACGCGAAGCGCGAGAAGGTCCGCGTGGAGGAGGGCGCGCGGACCACGGCCGACTTCGCCCTCGCCGAGGGGGCGACGCTCGTCGTGTCGGTGGCGGATCCGACGGGGGCTCCGATCTCCGGCGCGGGGGTCCGCTTCGCGGGCGAGTTCTGGATCCAGGACTCGACGGACGAGTCGGGCGTCGCCCGGCTCGCCGGGATCCCTCCCGGAGCCGCCGCGGTGCTCGTCTCCCACCCCGAGTTCGCCTGGGGACTCGGAGAGACCCGGATCGAGCGCGAAGGGGAGACCGCCGAGGTCCGCGTCACGCTCGGGCAGGGGACGGAGGTCCGCGTCCGGGTGCTCGACGAGAAGGGCGAGCCCTTCGAACGGCCGGCCGCCTCCTTCGCCTGGCCGGGCCCGCCCGGGAGGTACGCCGTCGCCAGCGTCCTCTCCGGGGCCGAGTCGAAGGAGGACCGCGGGATCGCCCGGATCCGTCTTCCGGCGGGCCCCTACGAGGTGCGCGCGTGGAGGAGCGGGTACCGCGAGAGAGTGCTCCCCGTCGAAGTGGGGGAGCACTCTCCGCAGGTGATCGAGATTCGCCTCGAGCCCGAGGCGCCGAGGTAGGCGCCTACCGGCGGAAGCGGCTCACCGTCCAGGCCTTGCCAACGCGGACGTGACCGCAGAAGGAGCCGTGGACGTGACCCGACGGGAGCGGAATCCAAATCGACCCGTCGTAGTAGTGGCCGCACTCGAGGCCATGAACGTGGACCGTCGCGGTCCCGGCAGGGCGCCCCATGAAGATGCAACCCGTACCGAGGAGGCCCACGAGAAGGATCGCCGCCAGATTGCGCATCGTCGTTCCCCTTTCCCCGAGGTTCAACGGAACCAGGAAAGGTGGCCCATCGGCAGGGCGGGGAGGGGGACTTGAGGGGGCCTAGCGGACGCGGACGAGGAGGTCGAAAGGGACCTCGCCCGGCCCGAGGCGGCTGCGGACCTCCTCCAGGAAGCGCCGTCCGTCCTCGACATAGCCGGCCGTCGGGCGCAGTCCGGGGAGGCGGTCGAGGAAGAAGGCGTTGAGGCGCTCGACGAGCAGCTCGCGCGCGTACTTCGCGAGGACCGAGCCGAGCGCGCAGGCGAAGGAGAGCCTCTCCCCGCCGACGCAGAAGGAGAGGCGCGCGCCCGCCGCCGCCCCGTGGAGGACGTACTCGGATCGGGACGGGTCCTCCCGCAGCGGCGTCGGCAGGAACTCGGGGAGGAGGGAGGCGAGGGGCTCGCCGTAGAAGCGCCGCCCGCCGAGGCGGTCGACGAGGATCCTCCCCTCGCCGCGGCGCGGGAGGGTCGCGAGGTGGGAGAGGACCTCGGCGACGAGGCCGATGTGGAAGTCGGCCTTGTTTCCGGACCGCGTCACGCCGGCGTTGAACTCCGCCTCGGGGATGGCCCGGACGCCGGCCTCCCGGACCCGGAGACCGGCGCGGTCGCAGGCGTCGCGAGCCCGGGTGAGGTCGGTGTCGAGGACATCGACCGGGACGGACCGGGGGAGGGGGAGGTCGAGGTCGCGATACCAGGGATGCCGGTCGAGCGTCTCCCGGGATGGAGAAAAGGGGCCGTCGAGGAGCGAGCGGATCGTCCGGGGCCGGCTCCCCCGCGCGAGGGAGAGGAAGAGGAGGGCGCTGCGCTCGAGCCTCGCGAGCCCCCCCTCGCCGGGGTAGAGGACCTTCGAGTCGCAGACGGCGGGGAGGCGGGGGGAGGGCCGCCGGGCGACGGCGGAGGAGAGCGCGGTCCAGGGGTCGGCGGGCCCCTCCAGGGCCGCGAAGCCGATGCAGAGGGGACCGAGGAGGGGGCCGAAGCCCGCCTCGTCAATCCCCCCCTCGAGAAGTTCAAGACCGGAAGGGGACCCGGACGATAGTCGCACCCGTCTCCGATCCGCCGTGGACGTCCTCCTCATCGTTCAGGATCCCCTCGTTCGCGACATGATCGCGATCGGGCTCGAGAACGTTCCCGGGACGGCCGTCGTGGCCGCCTCGGGCCCCTCGGCGATCGACCGCGCGCGCAACAAGAAGTTCGACGTCGTCTTCGTCGGCCACGACCCCCACGAGAAGGAGTCCGCCGAGGAAAACGCCCTCGAGCTCATCGCCCGGCTGCGGGAGTTCGAGAAGGAGGCCGAGGCGGTGATCGTCTCGGACGCGCGCTGGATGAAGGTCCTCACGGAGAAGCGGGACCGCATCGCCCCCTGCGCCTTCCTCAGCACGCCGATCAAGCCGAACGAGTTCTTCCGGCTGGCGGTGCGGCTGCGCTCCCGCCGGACCCCCGCCGCCCGCGCCCGCTCCAGCTCCCGCTGAAGCTCACGGCGCGGGAGGGGGGCCGCTGCTGCGCCCCCGCAGGCGCCAGAGCATGAAGAGGGAGAGGAGGAAGAGGGGGATCGAGATCATCTGCGAGGTCGACAGCCCGTGCAGGAGGGGGAACCCCTCCGGCAGGTCGACGACCCCCCGGGCGACGTCGTCGCCGCGCAGGCACTCGATCGCCGAGCGCGTGACGCAGTAGACCGCCGTGCCCGTCCACACGACCTGTCCCTTGAAGCGGCGCCGGGGGAGGATCCAGCGCGAGAGGCCCGCGAGGAGGAACCCGTTCGCGGAGAGGAAGATCTGCGTCGCGTAGACGAGCTGGCCGGCGCTCTCGCTGTCCCACTGCGCGTCGGGCGGGATCGGGTCGGGGACGCGGATCGCGATCGGGAAGGGGGTCCCCTCCGGCGCGATCCGCCCGTAGTCGTCCCCGACGAGGAGGCAGCCGATCCGCCCGATCCCGAGGCCGAGCCACCCGGCCGCGAGGCAGAGGTCGGCCGTGTTCCAGAGGTCCATCCGGAGGCGCCGGACCCGCCAGAGGCCGACGCCGACCGCGGCGAGGAACCCGCCGTAGAAGACGAGCCCCCCCTTCCAGAGGAAGAGGACCTCGAGCCACCGCCCCGCGAACTCCTCGGGGTGGACGAGGACGTAGAGGACGCGCGCGCCGAGGATCGCCGCGAAGAGGACCCAGACGGAGAGGTCGTTCAGCTTCCGCGCGTCCTCCTCCGGCTCGGCGGAGTAGCGCCGCACGTAGCGGGTCCCGAGCGCGCTCGCGGCGAGGAACCCGAGGGCGATCATCACCCCGAAGGAGTGGAGGGGGAGCGCCGGGAGGCCGAAGGGGAGCGGAATCCTCCAGAGGACCGGCCACATGGGCGCGGGATTATGCGGAGCGCTCCCCTGGAAGGGGACGCGTTTCCGGCTATCCTGCGAGGCCCGCGCTGTCCGGCGGGACCCTCCATGACCGACGAGATCCTCCCCACGCCTGCTCCCCCCTCGCCCGGGCCGCGGCCGAAGTCCCGCGTCTTCTTCGAGGGGCGCTACCGCAAGTTCGCGAGGGACCTCCCGCAGACGGTCTTCTTCTGCCCCGAGTGCAAGGGGCGCGGCAAGGGGTGCGCGCGCTGCGAGGGATACGGCAAGCTCACGAAGGACTCGGTCCAGGAGCTGGTCGCCCGCGTCGCGATGCCCCGCTTCAAGGCCCGGCGGAACAAGTTCCACGGCGCGGGGCGCGAGGACGTCGACGTCCGGATGCTCGGCCCGGGCCGCCCCTTCGTCTTCGAGGTGATCAATCCGAAGATCCCGCGCCCCGACCTCGCGGGGATCGAGGAGGAGATCAACCGCCGCTACGCCGGGAGGCTCGAGGTCCTCGACCTCCGGTGGTGCGACCGCAAGCGCGTCGCCGCCGTCAAGGAGGGGCGCGCCGTCAAGGAGTACGAGGCGCTCGTCGTCCCCGAGCCTCCCCCCGACGCGGAGAGGCTCCGGGGTCTCGTCGGCCGGACCGTGCGACTTTCCAAGATCAAGTTTTTGCCCCGCGCGGGATTGTC
>CBRGOK010000402.1:0-4280 GCA_967798035.1 uncultured bacterium | reverse complement strand
CGCGCTCCTCGACCGGAGGGAGGACCCCTGGCTCTGTCGGGGGGACGCGTCCCGGTGGGGGAGACTGCGGGGAACTCTCTGCGATCGCTGCGGCACCCCTCTCCCGGCCGCGCCTGGGGGCCTCGCCCCGCGGCGGTGCCCCGACTGCCGGTCGAGGCGCCCGGGCTACGCGCGCGCGCGCGCCGCGGCGCTGTACGCAGGGACGGCGGGGGATCTCGTGCGCGCGCTCAAGTTCGAGGGGCGCCTTTACGCGGCCTATCCCCTCGTCGACGCGATGGCCGGCGTCGTCCGGTCGGAAGGATGGGAGCGGGAGACCGACCTCGTCGTCCCCGTGCCCCTCCATCCGCGCAAACGCCGCGAGCGCGGGTTCAACCAGTCGGAGGTCCTCGCGCGGGACCTGGCGGATCGGCTGGGATTGCGGTGCCGGAACCTGCTGCGGCGCACCCGGGAGACGGCGCCCCAGGGTTCCCCGACCACCCTTTCCCGCGTCCGGAACGTGGAAGGGGCCTTCGGGCTCTCCCGAGGAGGGCTGCGTCGTCCTCGCCTCGAGGGAGCCGCCCTCCTCCTCGTCGACGACGTGATGACCTCGGGGGCGACCCTCTCCGCGTGCGCCCGGGTGCTGCGTCGGGCGGGGGCGAGGCGCGTCGTCGCCGTCGCGGCGGCGCGCGGAGGCCTCCCCGGGACGGGGCTCACTCGATCGCGAGAAGCTCCTCCAGCGTCGGGGAGGTGACCGAGGCGAGCGTGCCGCGGGAGAAGCGGCTCATCGAGGGGTGGGGGGAGCGATCGGCGAGCTTCCCCAGCGCGGAGATCACCTCGGCGCGGGCGGAGTCGGCGAGCCCCGTCCGCTTGCAGGTCTCGAGGAGCGCGTCGAGCGATCGGGCGTCCCCGAGGTCGCCGAGGGCCGCCGCGAGCGCCCCGACCATCGCCGCGGAGTTCTCCCTGCGGAGGCGATCCTCGAGCGAGTCGAGGACCCCGGCATCCCCGAGGAGCCCCCGGCCGACGGCGGCGGCGCGCACGACGTCGGGCTTGCGCTCCCGGTCGAGGATCGCGTCGAGGGGCGCGGCGGCGGCGGAGGTCTGCAGGAGGCCCACGGCGACCGCGGCGGCCTTGAAGGTCTCCGGGTTGCCGACGCGCTCGACTTCGGCGAGGAGCGCGGGGCCGGCGGCGGGGCCGCCGAGGAGTCCGAGGGCGAGGGCGATCCCTCCGCGGACGCGGACCTCGTGCTCCCGGCGCCAGGCGGCGAGAATCGCCGGCTCGTCCTCCCCCGATCCCGCGAGGGCGAGGGCGAACGCCGCATACGGGACGAGGAAGTTCGTGTCGAGCGCGCTCTCTCCCCCCAGGGCCCGGCGGAGCGTCGCACGGGCTTCGTCCCCCCCGAGCGCGCCAAGGGCGAGGATGGCACGCGCCCGGGCGAAGCGCTCCGAGTCCTCCTCGGCGACCTTCGAGAGGCGCGCGGCGGAGCCCGGGTCCCCGGAGGGACGGAGCGAGGCGAAGGCGCCGCACGCCGCGGCGCGGACGGGGGGATCCGTGGCACCGAGCATGGCCTCCACGATCGGGAGGGCCGAGGCGTCCCCGAGCCTCCCGAGGGCGACCAGCATCGCCGCCCGGACCAGGGCGTCCTCCTCCTCGCGCCCGGAGAGCGCGCCGACGAGGAAGGGCGCGGCGGAGGGGTCTCCCGAGGTTCCCAGCGCGTAGGCGGCGGCGATCCGCACTTCCCGCGTCGCGGTGCGCCCGGCGCCCTCGCTGAGGGCGGACCGGAGGGAGGCGCTCCCGCCGCCGCAGAATCCGAGGGCCGCCGCCCCGTAGAGGCGGGCGGCGGTCGGCTCCTTCGGGTTCTCGACGATCTCCTTGAGGAGGGAGAGGGCGCCGGGGGCGGCGAGCAGCCCGAGCCCGAGGAGCGCTCCGTGGCGCGCGTCGCGATCGGGATCCGACTTCGCGACCTGCAGCAGGGGAGCGAACGCCTCGGCCTCCTGCGTCTTGCCGAGGGCGATCGCGGCGCTGCGGCGCACCGCCGGCACCCGGTCCTTCAGCGCCTCGAGGAGGGCCGGCAGAACTCGGGCGCGCCGCTCCGAGGAATGGAGGGCGACGTATCCGGCGGGGAGGTCGGCCGACGCGGGGGGCGCCGGGAACAGGCTCGCTCGCAGGTCGAGGAGGGGCCCCTTCTCCCGCGCCCACCAGCTCTCCCAGGTGAGATCGGGGCCCTCGTCCGTGCTCACGGACCCGGTCTGAGCCCGCTGGCAGTCGCCCTGCGCAGAGAGGAGTCCCGCCGCCAGGAGGATCCGCGCGAGGAGGAGGAGGGGCCGGAGCGAGGTCATGAAACTAGTCCGATGCAATGTGTATACCGGCGACCGCCCGGGGGAACCCCCGATCTTCGGTTCGCCGGTCAGGGCGGGTGGCCGGGACAACCCTGCCCGTGAAACGGGCAGGCGGCCGGCCTATTTCGACCGCTTCGCCGGGACGGCCGGAGGAGGGATCGCGGCGGCGGCCCCGGGACGGGGCTCATCACCCCCGAATGCCATGAGTCGTCCCGGGTCTGTCCGAGGGAACCCCCGTCCTTCCGTCGGGCGGTTGCGGCAGAATGGTCGGCCTCCCCTTCCGGGGACCCCATGCGGACGGCGTACTTCGACTGCTTCGCCGGGGCGGCCGGCGACATGATCGTCGGCTCGCTCCTCGACGCGGGAGCGGCCTTCCCCGCGGTGCGGGATGGGATCGCCTCCCTCGCGCTGCCGGGCGTCCGCGTCCGGGCGGCGCGGGCCATGGTCTCGGGGTTCCGTGCGACCCGCTTCGAGGTGGAGCGGCCCTCGCGCGAGGAGCACCGTGGGCTGCGGGAGATCGAGGGGATCGTCTCCGGAGCCTCCTTTCCCCCTCGCGTGCGCGAGCGCTCCCTCGCCGTCTTCCGGCGGCTCGCGAACGCGGAGGCGGCCGTGCACGGGACGACGGCCGATCACGTGCATTTCCACGAGGTCGGTGCCTCCGACGCGATCGCCGACGTCGTGGGGGCGTGCCTCGCCCTCGAGGACCTCGGGGTCGAGAGGATCGTCGCCTCCCCGCCCCGGCTCGGGACCGGCTCGGTGGAGAGCGAGCATGGGCGCATTCCCGTCCCCGCGCCCGGGACGCTCGAGCTCCTGCGCGGGTCGAGGGCGCGCCTCGGGGGGCCGCGCGGGGAGCGCACGACGCCCACCGGCGCGGCGATCCTGACGGGGCTCGCCGCCGCGATCGAAGGGGAGATCTCGCTCCGGATCGAGTCGGTCGGCTACGGGGCGGGGACCCACGACTTCGGGGACGGACCGAACCTCCTGCGCGTCGTCCTCGGCGAAGGGGAAGGGGACGCGGGAGAGGAGATCGTCGAGGTGCTCGAGACGAATCTCGACGACGTCCCCGGCCAGGTGGTCGGCCACGCTCTCGAGCGCCTCCTCCAGGCGGGGGCGCTCGACGCCTTCGCCGCGCCCGTCCTGATGAAGAAGAGCCGGCCCGGGGTCGTCCTGACCGCGATCGTCCCCACGTCGAAGCGGCGCGAAGTCGAGGCGGTCTTCTTCGACGAGACGGGGACCCTCGGGGTGAGGAGGAGGGAGGCCCGCCGGACGATCCTGCCGCGCCGCGCCGTCGAGCTCGAGACGGCGTACGGGCGCGTCCGTTTCAAGGAGGTGCAGGACCTCCGAGGGGAGCGCCGGCTGCGGGTCGAGTTCGAGGAGGCGCGGAGGGTGGCGAGGGAGAAGGGGATCCCGCTCACCGAGGCGGCGGCACGCCTCGAGGAGGAGGCCCGGCGGGTCTATCGCCCCGAGGCGTCGAGAGCCTCCGAGAACCGGCGCAAGCCCTCGCGCACGCGCTCGGGCTCCGCGCCGAAGCCGACGCGGACGTGACCGGGCAGGCCGAAGAATCCCCCCGGAACCACCCGGACCTTCCCGCGCGAGGCGAGCGACTCCGCGAAGGACGCCTCCTCGATCCCCTCGGGTAGCCGGGGGAACGCCACGATGCCGCCCGCGGGCGCCGTGCAGGTCACCCGGCGCTCCGAGGATCGCCAGGCGTCGAAGGCCGCGCGTCCCCCTTCCACCGTCGCGTTCCGCTTCGCCTCGATGCGGGGGAGGTTCGCGAGGAGGCGTAGCGCGAGCCTCGCGCTGGGGGAGGGGACGAGGACCGTCACGTAGTCGTTGAGCGCGTAGGCCCGCCGGACGAACTCGGGCTCGGCGATCATCCAGCCGATGCGCAGCCCCCCGAACCCGAACGACTTCGTGGCTCCCGAGACCGTGATCGAGCGCGGGTGGATCCGGTGGGCGGCGGGG
>CBRGOK010000401.1:0-4340 GCA_967798035.1 uncultured bacterium | reverse complement strand
CCAGCTCCCTTCGGTCGCGGTCAACGCGAACGCCGTCGCGCTCGGAGACGTCGACGGGGACGGGGACCTCGACGCCGCGGTCGGGACCGCCCCGAGCGTCTTCGGCGCGGGCGGCCAGGAGCGGCTCTTCCTCGGCGACGGCGCCGGGTCCTTCACGGACGCGAGCGCCCAGCTCCCCTCGCCGGCCGACGGGACCTCCTCCCTCGGCCTCGGGGATGTCGACGGTGACGGCGACCTCGACCTCCTGGCCGGTAATGGGCCCATCGGCACTCCCCAACAGAGCCGCCTCTACAGCAACAACGGTCTCGGGACCTTCGCCGACGTCACGGCCCAGCTCCCCTCCCTCCTCCTTCCGACCCAGGCGGTCGCACTCGGCGACGTCGACGGAGACGGCGACCTCGACGCGGTCCTCGGGAACAACCTCCAGCCGAGTCGCCTCTACGCGAACGGCGGCGGCGGAGTCTTCTCGGACGCCTCCTCCCAGCTCCCGGCGGAGTTCGACCCGACGCGAGCGCTCGCCCTCGCCGACCTGGACGGGGACGGCGACCTCGACGGGGTCTTCGGGAACCGACCCTCGAGCAACCCTCGGCCGAACCGCCTCTACCTGAACGACGGCGCGGGGACATTCGCCGACGCGGACGCCGGACTCTTCACCGCCTTCGACTCGACGTCCGGGGTCGCGCTGGGGGACGTCGATGGCGACGGGGACCCCGATCTCCTGGTCGGGAACTACAACCAGCCGAACCGCCTCTACCGGAACGACGGGCTCGGCCTCTTCGCCGAGGCGAGCGGCGCCCTCCCGGGCTCGACCTCGCTTGTCCTGGGGCTGGCCCTCGGCGACGTCGACGGGGACGGGGACCTCGACGCGTGGATCGCGAACGACGGCGGCCCGGAGGGTCTACTCCTGAACAACGGCGCGGGAGGGTTTTCGAACGCCTCCTCGCAAGTCCCGGCCTTCGCCGACTCGACCTACGTGGTGGCGCTCGGGGACCTCGACGCCGACGGGGACCTCGACGCCCTCACCGGGAACTTCTCCGGGCAGCCCCCCCGCCTCTACCTGAACGGCGGGAGCGGCGTCTACTCGGACGCCACCGCCCAGCTCCCCCCCGGGTCGATCTGGACGTTCGACTTCGGGCTCGGGGACGTCGACGCCGACGGGGACCTCGACGCCCTCCTCGCCGTCTTCTCGTTCTCGAACGGGAACCGCCTCTACCTGAACGGCGGGAGCGGCGTGTTCACGGACGCGAGCGGCCAGCTCCCCCCCGTCACCGGGCTCGCGGCCGCCGCCGACCTCGGGGACGTCGACGCCGACGGGGACCTCGACGCGCTGATCGGGAACCAGCAGGCCCCGGACCGCCTCTACCTGAACAACGGGTCGGGGGCCTTCTCGAACGCGGCGGGCCAGTTCCCCTCGCCCACCGACTCGACCACCGACGCGCGGCTCGGGGACTTCGACGGGGACGGGGACCTCGACGCGTTCCTCGCGAACGCCGGGACGAACCGTCTCCTCCGGAACGACGGGACGGGCGTCTTCACCGACGCCACCTTCCTCCTTCCCCCTCTGGACTTCGACATGGTCACAAACGTCGCCGCGGGAGACGTGGACGGGGACGGCGACCTCGACCTCCTCCTCGGCATCGAGGGCCGGGAGCGTCTCCTCGACAACCTGGCGCGCCAGGTCGCCCGGCGCGCCCTCCCCCGCATCGGGAAGCCCTTCGCTCTCGACCTCTACGGCCCCCCGTCCGGGTCGTGGGTCCTCGGCGCCTCACTCGGGACCGCCTCGATCCCCCTCCCCCCCTTCGGGATCCTCCGGCTCGACCCCGGGACCCTGTTCGTGGCGGGCGCTGGCCTCCTCGACGCGCAGGGACGCGGCAGCCTCTCCTTCGCCGTCCCTTCGAATCCCGCTCTCCTCGGCGCGACGGTCTTCTGGCAGGGAGCCGTCGCGGCGCCTCTCTCTCTCACGAACCTAGAACCGACGACCGTCACGGGACTCTGAGGGCTCGCGTCGGGCAGGGCGCTTGCTCGGAGCCCTCCGTTTCCCAGGCTCAGCCGGGAACCCGGGGGCCTCGCTGACCGATCCCGGCCCCGGCCAGACACGCTCCGAGGAGCGCGTGATCGGGTGGTTCGAGGGCCCGCGGTAGGACGGGTTGTCCCGGCGCGGAGACTTCCACCCGGCGACGTCCGGGGGGGAGGAGCCGGCATGGCGCTCGCAAGAGCGCGCGATGCAGCCCCCGGAAGACCCCTCCCATGCGAAACCCCGGCGTTCTCTTCCTCACCGCGACCATCGTCCTCTCCGCGGCCTCCCTCGGACTCGCCCAGGGCTGGAAGCGCTTCGCGAAGCCCGGGCCCTACCGCGTCGTCGTCACAGAGACGGTGGTTCCCCGCGGCGCGACCGTCCCCGGCGTCTTCAACGAGGACCCGGAGCTGTCGGAGGTCTTCAACCGGCTCGACCGGGAGGGCTTCGCCCCCCTGACGGTCGTCAGCGTCGCCTCGGGAACGACCGCGATCGGCCCCGGCGAGTCGACGGCCATCGACAGCCGACTCGTGATCGTCGCGGTCCAGCGGTGAGCGCGGGATTGTCGAGAAACGCCGGACCGCGTACGAAGGTCCCATGCTCGCGACCCTCCTCGCCACGCTCCTTCCCTTCCCGCCTCTGCAGTCGGAGACGCGGCCCGCGAGCCGGCCGGCGGAGGAGCCCCGACCCTCCGAAGTCCCCTCCTGACCGGTCTGACCCGGCGAAGGGTCGCCGGTCCGTGGGGCCGGCGGAGACGAGGGCCGCGACCCCTTCTCGTTCGCAGTCCGGTACATCCCGACGATCGACGAGGACCGGGCCGTCCTGCGGACGACGCTCACGTACCGGTTCCTCCCCTCGTTCACGGCGGGCCTCGAGTACAACCCCGTCGTCAACGAGGTCGGGCCCCTCGCCAACTGGCGGATCCTCGACGAGACGGAGGTTCTCCCCGCCCTCATCGTCGGGACGAGCAGCGACCGGATCGGCACGCCGCACGGCCGGTCCTACTACGCGACCCTCAGCAAGAACCTCGAGCCGCTCCTCGACCTCCCCGTCGCGCCCTACGCCGGGGCCGCCTACGGGACGTTCGAGGACAGCTGGGAGCCGATCGGCGGGCTGAACATCCGGTGGACCGACTCGATCTCCTCGACCCACCTCTACGACGGGGACAACGTCCACCACCTCGTCCACTACACCTTCGGCGGCCGGCACACGATCGGTCTGATCCTCGTCGACAACGAGGACATCGGGATCTCCTACTCGATCGGTTTCGACTTCTAGGGGACCTTCGCCCCGGGGCCCCCTCTAGACCGACTCGCGCTCCTCGATCTCCGCGACCCGCCGCAGGAGCGCGCGCCCCTCGGGCGTGAGGACCGTCCCTCCGCCCCCCTTCCCACCCGTCGTCCGGTCGAGGAGCGGCCGGCCCCACGCGCGGTTCACGTCCCGGGCCCAGCCCCAGGCGGATCGATAGGTGATCCCGACCGCCTCCGCCGCCTTCGAGAGCGACCCTTCCCGATCGATGGCGCGGAGGAAGTCGATCCGCGGCGGATCGATCCTCCCCTTCGCCCCCACCGGCGCCACGCGGAAGCGCGCCCGCACGTCGAGCGCGGGGGCGATCGCGGTCGCCTTGATGAGCGCGTAGATCGCGCGTCCTCGACGCAGGCGCAGGTCCTTGACGGTCCGCCGCGTCACGGCCGCGGCGAGGCGGAATCCGACGTCGACCTCGACCTCCGCGCCGCCGGCGACGTACCGGGTCGATCGCACGTGGCCGGGCAGCACGTTTCGGGCGCTCACCCGACCCGGGTGGCCGAGGCACAGGACGACGTCCTCCGGGCGGATGGAGAGCCGGATCGCCTCTCCTTCCTGGATTCCGGTCCAGAGGCGGGCGGCGAGCCGCGCGTCCCCGACACGGACCCAGGCGTGCGAGCCCTTGCGGTCGCACGCCTCGACGTTCGCCTCGAAGAGGTTCTTCAATCGGGGCCGAGATACACCAGCGAGGTCGCCTTGACGACGGCGACGGCGTCGGATCCCTGGCGCAGGCCGAGGCGCTCGACCGCTTCGGCCGTGAGGAGGGCGCGGAGGGCCGGCCTGCCGACCTCGACGAGGAAGGCCTCCCCCGCCCGGACGACGGAGGAGACGCGGACCGGGAAGACGTTCCGCGCGGAGATGCCGCGAGGGACCTCCGCCGCGAGGAGGACGTCGTGCGCGTAACAGGCAAGGCGGGCCCCTCCCGAGGCGTCGGCCGGCACGACCGCGGCGAGATCCACGCCGTCGACCAGGACCCGCCCCGGCCCGACCACGACGCCGGTCAGGTAGTTGTCGATCCGCG
>CBRGOK010000400.1:0-4348 GCA_967798035.1 uncultured bacterium | reverse complement strand
GGCGGCCAGCTCGACGGGGATCTGGTTGGCGGCGTTGAGGCGGACGAGGAATCCGATCGCCCGGGCGGGGGGCTTGGGGTGGGGGAGGGGCCCCTCCGCGGCCGCCCACCGCGCGGCGGAGGCGATCCGCGCGACCAGGATCGCGGCCGGGACGGCGACCGCGGCGAGGACGAGGAGGACGCGCCGGAGCTTGCGCTCGGAGGGGTCGGGCTTCGTCAGCATGAGCCCGAAGAGGATGAGGACGAGGATCCCGCCGACGTAGATCAGGAGCTGGACGACCGCCAGGAAGTCGGCCCCGAGCAGGACGAAGAGCCCCGAGATCCCTAGGAAGGTCCCCATCAGCGCGAAGGCGCTGTGGACGATCGAGCGGTGGAAGAGCGCGACGAGCCCGCCGCCGACGGCGATCGCGGCGAAGAGCGCGAAGGCGATCCGTTCCATCCTCCCTCCCGATCCTCCTTCCTTCTCTCCGGGCTAGGCGGGCGGGGGCGCGCCCGCAGGGCCGGCGGCGGGAGGCGCGGGAGGGGGGGGACGGGGGGGAGGGGTGGGAAGGACGGGAGCGGTGGCAACGGCGGGCTTCTGCGCCGCCGCGGCGGGGGCCGCCGGCGCCGCGGGCGGCGCCGCCGGCTTGGGCGCGGCGGCGGCCTTGGCCGCCTTCTCCGCCTCCGCCTTCACGAGCCGCTCCTTCGCGTCGGGGGTGAGGCCCTTCGTCGAGAGGAGGTCGAGGACGAGCTCGCGTCGGTCGTAGACGACGAAGGCGAACTCCTTCCCCATGTGGATGCAGTCCTTGGGGCAGGGGTAGACGCAGAGCTCGCAGAACATGCACTTGTTGTAGTCGAGCGTGAACGTCTTCCAGTCGAGCTCCTTGCCGGAGCGGACCGCGTCCATCTCGATGCAGTCGATCGGGCAGGCGCGCGCGCACTGGAAGCAGTAGATGCACTTCTCCTGCTCGAGGTAGTGGATCCCGCGGTAGCGGTCGGGGATCGGGAGGCGCTCGTCGGGGTACTGGACGGTCACGGGGCGCCGCAGGAGGTACTTCGCCGTGATGGACATCCCGACGAGGGTCGTCCAGAAGCCCGCCCAGACATTCTTGAGGTAGGTGACCACGGCCGGCCGCGCCTAGCCCCCCCCGCCGAAGAGGGGGACGACGTAGAGCTCCCACGCCGCCGCGCCGAGCAGGCAGGCGAGGGAGAGCGGCGTCAGGTACTTGTAGCCGAGCGTCATCACCTGGTCGATCCGGATGCGGGGGAGCGTCCAGCGCAGCCACATCATCACGAAGACCAGGAAGAGGGCCTTCGCGGAGAAGACGCCGATCGCGACGGCGTTGAAGATCCAGCCCCGGCCGAAGGCGTTCTCGACGAGGGGGGTGAGCCCCGGGAACGCCCAGCCGCCGAGGAAGTAGAGGGCGCCGATCGCGGAGACGACGAACATCGCCGCGTACTCCTCGAGGAAGAAGAAGGAGAAGCGCATCCCCGAGTACTCCGTGTGGAACCCGGCGACGAGCTCGGACTCGGCCTCGGGGAGGTCGAAGGGGGCGCGCTTCGTCTCGGCGAGGGAGGCGGTGTAGAAGAGGAGGAAGGCGGGGAGGACGAAGGGGTCGCGGAAGAGGTACCAGGCCGCCCCCCCCCACCCCTCCTGGGCGAGCGCCGCCTCCCGCAGGCTGAAGGTCCCCGAGACGAGGACCGGGACGAGGAGGGAGATCCCGAGCGGGACCTCGTAGGAGATCACCGCCGCCGCCATCCGCATCGCCCCGTAGAGCGACCATTTGTTGGCCGAGGACCACCCGGCCATGATCACGCCGATCGTCGTGAGCGAGGAGATCGCCACGATGAAGAAGACGCCGAGGTTGAGGTCCGTGAACCAGACGTCGGGGGCGAACGGGACGGCCGCGAACATCGCGATCGCCGAGGCGAGGACGAGCGCCGGCGCGAAGACGAAGAGGAGCTTGTCCGCCCCCGCCGGGATCGTGTCCTCCTTGACGAGGAGCTTCACCCCGTCCGCGATCGACTGGAGGAGCCCGAACGGCCCCACCCGCTTCGGGCCGATCCGGCACTGGATGTGCCCCGCGACCTTGCGCTCGGCCCAGATCGCGAGCATCGCGTAGGGGGTGATGAAGACGAGGAGGAGGAAGAAGCCCGAGCCGAGGAGCGCCCCGATCAGGACGAGGAGGGGCCAGGGGATCTCGACGGGGGAGAGCTTCGCGACGAGGTCCGTCACGAAGTTGCCCTGCTGCCCGCTGGCGACGGCCAGGGGGGCGGCGAGGAGGGGGGCCGGGAGGAGGCCCATCAGCGGTCCGTCTCCCCGACGACGATGTCGATCGACCCGATGATCGCGACGGAGTCGGCGAGCATCGTCCCCGGCATCATCTCCCCGAGGATCGAGAGGTTGCAGAAGGAGGGGCCGCGCACCCGGCAGCGGCGCGAGATCTTCCCCCCGTCGCTCACGATGTAGTGGCCGAGCTCGCCGCGGGGGTTCTCGACCCCGACGTAGCCCGCCCCCGCCGGGACCCGGATCGTCTTCGGGACGTCGGCCATCACGGGTCCGGGGCCGATCTGGCGCAGGCACTGGCGCAGGATCCGGATCGACTCCTTCATCTCGAGGAGCTTGACGAAGTAGCGGTCCCAGCAGTCGCCGAGAGTCCCCTTGAGCCCCGCGCCGAGGCAGACGTCGAACTCGAGCCGCGGGTACATCGCGTAGGGCGTGTCCCGCCGCAGGTCCCACGCGACCCCCGAGCCCCGAAGCATCGGCCCCGTGCACCCCCACGCGATCGCCTTCTCGGCCGGGAGGATGCCGACGTTCCTCGTCCGCTCGACGAAGATGTGGTTGTGGGTGAGGAGGTCGTTGTACTCCACCCACTTCTCCTCGAAGACGTCGCAGAAGCGGCCGAGCTCCTCGAGCCACCCCTCCGGCAGGTCGTTGAAGACCCCGCCGATCCGGATGTAGGAGTAGGTGAGGCGGGCCCCGCAGACCTTCTCGAAGAGCGCCATCATCCACTCGCGCTCCCGGAAGGCGTAGAAGAAGGGGGTGAACGCGCCGATGTCGAGGCCGTAGGTGCCGAAGGAGATCAGGTGGGAGCCGATCCGGTTCAACTCCGCGAAGATCGTCCGGATCCAGTTCGCCCTCTCGGGGACCTCGACCCCCATGAGCTTCTCGACCGCCATCGAGTAGCCGAGGTTGTTGTTCATCGCGGCGAGGTAGTCGTAGCGGTCCGTGTACGGGAGGTACTGGAGGAAATCGACCGACTCGCCGATCTTCTCCGCGCAGCGGTGGAGGTAGCCGAGGTGGGGCTGCGCGCCCGTGACGATCTCCCCGTCCGCCCGCAGGAGCACGCGGAGCACCCCGTGGGTCGAGGGGTGCTGCGGCCCCATGTTGATCTCCATGTCCTGCGTCTTGACGTCGAGGAGGACCTCCCGCTCCCCGGCGCGCAGATCCCCGACCCAGTGCTCGTCCCCCGCGCCCGGCGGAACCGGGCGGGACGGGGCGGTCGCGGAGCGGGCCGGCTCGCTCATCGTCAGACGCAGGAGATCCCGTGGTACTCGACGGGGAACTCGTAGTCCTTGCGCAGCGGGAAGCCGACCCAGTCGTCCGACAGGAGGATGTTGCGCGGGTCGGGGTGCCCCTCGAAGACGAGGCCGAGCATCTCCTTCGCCTCCCGCTCGTGCCAGTCCGCGGCGGGGTAGACCCCCGTCGCGGTGGGGAGGCCCGGGGCGGCCTTCGGGACGTCCGCGCGGAGCACGATGCGCGTCTTGTGGGTGAGGGAGAGGAGGACGTAGATCACCCCGAGGTTCGTCGCCTCCTTCGCGTAGTCGACCCCCGTCACGTCGGCGAGCATCTCGAAGCGGAGCTCCGGGTCGTCGCGGAGCGCCTTCAGGATCTCGGGGATCCGCTTCGCCTCGACGAGGAGGTGGGGGTCGCCGAAGGGCCCCTTCGTCCCGGGCTTGCGCGCCGGGACGGGGGCGAGCGGATCGGCCTTGCTCGCCTGCTCGGGGTCGAGGGAGGCGACCACCCCCGGAACGCCGAGGGCCTGGAGACGGCCGAGGACCTCCTCGAAGCTCTTCGCCATGGACCGGACGGGGCCTAGGACGGGGCCGGGACGAACAGGGCTCCCTCGGGGAGGCCGGGCTTCCGGACGACCGCCGAGCGGCGGATCTTGTCCTGGAGCATCATCAGCCCCTCGAGGAGGGCCTCGGGGCGGGGCGGGCAGCCCGCGACGTAGACGTCGACGGGGACGACCCGGTCGACCCCCTTCACGACGTTGTAGCCGTACTTGTAGTAGGGCCCGCCCCCCGTCGCGCACGCCCCCATCGCGATCACGTACTTCGGGCTCGGCATCTGCTCGTAGAGGCGCTTC
>CBRGOK010000399.1:0-4349 GCA_967798035.1 uncultured bacterium | reverse complement strand
GATCACGACCTGCAACCCCTCCGTGTTGGAGAAGACGCCCCCTCCGGAGTTGCAGATCCGGAAGGCGACCCCCTGAGTATAGACCGTGAGCCCGATCAGGGCGGGGGCCGGGGCGAAGCCGAAGGAGAGCGAATCGCTCGTGAAGGAAGGGGCGAGCGTCATTCCGAGCACGAGGTCGGCGTAGGCGAGCAGGGCGCAGCCGCCTTGCACGGGGATCGTGGCGGGCTTGAGGCCGAGGACGAGGAACGGGATGGAGATCGAGCAGGTCGAGGAAGGGGGCGGCACGGACAGCGTGAAGGCCACCGCGCACGCCGGAGCGGTGCTCGTCCTCGCCGCGACCAGGGGGGAGAGCCCGCAGCCCTGTGCATACTCAGCCGTCTGCAGGGCGTACGGGCAGGACTGAGCACCCGTCGGATGGGCGAGCGCGCCCGCGAGAAGGATCCCTCCAACGCCCCAGCGAATCGGCCGCATGGGCACCTCCCGGAGTCTGGACGTTGCAACATCCTGACCCGCCCGGGGAGTTCGGGGGAGATCCCGGGGCTCGCGACGCCGATCCGCGAGGCCCCTGCGCCCGGACGCGGCGCAGGGAGGCGATCCCGATGAGGAGCCGGTCCGCTCGACGGAGCCCGCCGGGGACGTAGAGTACGACCGTCGTAATCTCCTACACCCGTACGCTCCAACCCGGAGAACCCGCGATGCCGCTCCTCAAGGTGAGGGAGCATTTCCAGGTCACGCTGCCGGCGGAGGTCCGCCAGGAGCTCGACCTCGAAGTCGGAGATCTCCTCGAGGCGGAGGTGAAGGACGGCAAGCTCACCTTCTCCCCGAAGGTGGTCGTGGACCGAGAGATCGCCCTCGGACTTCGCCACCTGCGGCGGGGCCGCACGCTTGGTCCGTTCCGTACCGCGAAGGAGGCCGTCCGAGCTCTGCGCCGCCGTGCCCGATGAACGTCGGGTTCGCGGCGAGAGCCGCCGACCCATGCGCCGCACTCTCTCCAGCAAAATCTTATCGTTGCGCTGGGGACCCCGGGCGCACGCGGCGCAGGAAGGCGATCCCGACGAGGATCATCGCCGCCGGGACGAAGACCCCCGCGCGCGGCGTCCCGAACGCGTCGGCGACCGCGGAGTAGAGGACGACGCCGAGGATCGAGAACTTGTTCGTGAGGCCGTAGACGCCGAAGGGCCCCTCGACGGGCCGGCCGGCGCAGAGATCGACGAGCCACTTGCGGCCAGCGAGCTGGATGCCTCCCATGCCGATCGCACCCGGCAGCGCGATCGCGAGGATCTGCGCCTCGCGCGGCATCGGGAACTGGGGGACGAGGACCGCGAGGAGGAGCGCGATCGCCGAGAGGATGTAGGGGCCGCGCGCCCCGCGGCGGTCGCAGGCGGCGCCGAGCGCGAGGCCGGCGGGGAGGGCGAGGAGATTCGCGGCGATGAGGAGGAGGGTGCGCTCGCCGCCGGAGAAGCCGAGGCCGTTGATGACGAAGTCGGAGACGTAGATCAGGACCGCGTTGAGGGCGTCCTGGCAGCAGAAGTTCCCGATGTAGAAGTCGCGCGTCGCGCGGTCGCCGAAGGCGGAGCGCATCCCCGCCCACGCCCGTCGCCACTCCACGAGCAGCCGGACCGGTCGGCCCGGCGGCCGGACCGGCCGCACCCAGAGGAAGGAGGGGATCGAGAAGAGGAGGAAGCCGACGGCGGCGGCGAGGTAGAGGCCCCCCTCGCGGAGCCCGAAGTTCCGCTCGAGCGCCCACGCGCCCGCGAGCCCGATCGGACCTCCGACGTACCCGAGCGCCGTCCCGAGGCCCGACGCCCAGCCGATCCGGCCCGGCTCGGCGACGTCGACGATCATCGAGTTGTAGTAGACGAGGGAGGTCTGGTACCCGACGAAGGTGACGACGTAGAGCGCGACGAGGAGGCCGGGGACCTCGGTCAGGGCGAGCGCGCCCGCGGCGAGGCCGGTGAGGAGGGCGGAGAGGACGAAGTCCCGGCGCAGGCGGCCGGAGGTCTCCGCGACCACCCCGGCGAGCGGGGAGATGAGCCCCGAGAGGACGGAGGCGGCGACGAATCCAGCCGAGAGGAGGGCGCGATCCCCCGTGAGGCGGATCAGGTGCGGGGTGAAGTAGGCGGTCATCACGACCGCGTAGACGAGCGTGTTCGCGAGGTCGTAGACCGACCACGCGAGGAGGGCGCGGCTCACTTGGGAGGGGACGCCTCGAGGACCCCCGCGATCCGGACCGCGCGCAGCTCGATCCCGCCGGCGCAGCGGAGCTCCACCCCCGAGGCCTCCGCCGTCCGCGCCGACGTCGCCCCCGTTCCCCACTCCCGGCCGTCGACGAGGAGGCGCGCGGTCTTGCCCCCCGCCTCGACCTCGAGGAGGACCTCGTAGGCCGCGCCCGCCGCGAAGGCGAGCGCGGACTTACGGGGCACCCGCGTCCCCCGCGCGCGGAGCGCCTCCTCCGCCGCCTCGATCGAGCCCTCCCCATGGGCGATCTCGCACCCCTTCCCCTCCCCGCGGCTTCGGACGGCGAAGGCGTGGGCGCCCGCGGCGAATCCGACGAGGCGGGGCTCGCCCGCCTCGAAGGGGAACCGGATCGAGAAGCGCGCGCTGTGGCCCTTCCCGGCGTCGAGCGGGATCCCGAGCCGGGCGGGGGGAGACTCGCGCAGGCTCGCCCCGGGATCGACGGTCTCCCGGCGCCATCCCGTCGCCGTCGGGCTCCAGTCGCCGCTCCGTTTCCAGGAGGAGGGCCCGCCGGACGAGAACGTGAAGGCGAGCGCGGGCCGTTCCCCCTCCCACTCGACCTGCCCGCCCGGGGCGAGGGAGAGGAGCCGGTCGCGGCGCGCCCGCAGGGCGAGCTCGGCCTCGACCTCGTCGAGCTCTCGCCGGAGAGCGTGCGCCTGCCCCTTCACCTCCTCGAGGTCGCCGAACTCCGAGAAGATCCGCCCGTAGGCCCGCGCGGCTCCCGCGAGGTCCCCCAGGGTCCGGCTCTCCCGCGCCCAGCGGATCGCCCCGATCGCCTGCGCGGAGCGCGAGGGCGCCTTCCCGGCCTCGGGGGAGCGCTCCCGCTCGATCGACCGCAGGACCGCGACGGCCCTCGGGTGATCCGGGAGCGCGCGGAGCATCTTCTCCCCCTCCGCCCGATCGGCGCAGCGCAGCCGGAAGAGCGCCCGCGCGACCCGGTCGTCGGGGGCGAGGCCGCGCGCCTCGGAGCCGTTGGCGGGATCGAGGAAGCCGAGCACGCGGTCCACGGTATCGACGTGGAGGTCCCGGAAGAGGAGGACCTGGGGCGGCCTTCCCTCCGGCAGGATCTCGACCGCGTCGCGCGCGCGGTCGTAGCGCCTCGAGACCTTCCCGGCGTAGACGATCCCGCCGGCGCGCAGCTCGACGGGAGAGCCGACGAGGTCGTCGATCCGGGAGGCGAACCGGTCCCGGAGTCCGGAGAGGATGCTCGCCTCCGCGATCCGCTCCTCGATCCTGTCGCCGAGGAGGGAGAGGGAAGGGTCGCCGCGGTGCCGCTCCCACTCGGCGAGGACCTCGGCGAAGCGCCTCTCACGGAGGCGCGGCTCGAGCGAGGCCTCGAGGGCCTCGAGCCTCCGGCCCGCCTCCGCCGTCATCGCCCGCTCCTCGAGGAGGGCGAGCTCCGAGGCGCCCGACTCGAGGAGCCGGCCCGGGTCGGGGACGATCCCGGCCGGCAGCTCCGCCGGGTCGATCCCCCGCGACCGGAGCGCATCCCGCGCCTCCCGCCCGAACGCGGCCGCCGCGCCCGCGGCCCGCCCGGCGGCGATCTCCTTCTCGAACCTCTCCTGCCTCTCCCGCACGAGGCCCGCCGCGATCCCCGCCGCGGCCGCCGCCTGCTCCCGCACCTTCGCGACGAGCGCCTCGCGCCGCTCCCCGAGGATCCGGCGCGTCTCCGCGGCGTCGGCGGGGAGGAGGTCCTCCGGGCCCCGTCCCTCCCCGTCGCGGAAGGAGGCGAGGGAGGCCTCGATCCTCCCGAGGGCGCTCCGGTAGCGGCGCCCCTCGAGGAGGGCGAGGACTTCCCTCTCGAGGTCGAGGAGGTGGCGGTCGAGGTCGGCCCGCAGGCTCGCCGCGCCAGAACTCGCCCGGGCCTCGAACCGCCTCCTCTCCTGGGCGAGCGCGCTCCCCCACTACTCGGCGTTGGGAGGGGGGAGCGCGTCGACCGCGACGCCGATCGCCTCCCCCGCCGCCTGCGGGATCTCCCTCTCGAAGACCTCGGAGACGTCGGCGAACCGCGCCCTGGCCGCCCGGGCGGCGGTCTCGACGAGGCCGCGACGGAACTCCTGCTCCGCGAGGGGCTCGACAGGTCGCATCGCCTATTCGATCCGGCGGCGCTCGGA
>CBRGOK010000398.1:0-4368 GCA_967798035.1 uncultured bacterium | reverse complement strand
CGATGCCGCACGAGCGCAGCCGCGGCGCCCCGATCTGGACGAGGAGAGCTTCGATCGACTCGACGCCCCTCGCGAGGTCGGTGAGGCCGGCCTCGACGAGGTCCGCCCCGGGAAGGAGACGCCCTGCCACGGCGAGCGATTGTAGGTCAGGACCCCCTCCGGTTGACGGCGGATGAGGGCCCGGGTACTACCCCGCCCGGAGGCCCGATCATGCTCTACCCTGCGATCCTCCCCTTCCTCCTCCTCGCGGCGCCCCAGGGGGACGAGAAGGGGTTCGTCCCCCTGTTCAACGGGAAGGACCTCTCCGGCCTCAAGTTCCAGTTCGAGGCCAAGGACGTCGATCCGACGAAGACCTTCTCCGTGAAGGACGACGCGCTCGTCTGCACGGGAACCCCGAACGGCTACTGGTACACCGAGAAGCCCTACCGGGATTTCACGCTTCGGTTCCACTGGCGCTACAAGCGCCCGGAGGGGCTGACCGACGAGGAGAAGTTCCCCGGGAACAGCGGCTACCTCCTCTTCATCACCGAGCACAAGATCTGGCCGAAGAGCATCGAGGTCCAGGGGATGAACCGGGAGGTGGCGCGGATCATCCCGATCGAGTGCAAGGACGAGACGAAGTTCACGACCGACGCCGAGGCGCGCAAGAAGGCCCTGAAGCCGGTCGGCGAGTGGAACTCGATGGAGATCGTCGCGAAGGGAGGCCGGATCGAGGCGCGCCTGAACGGGACGCTCATCTCGACGGTCACCCAGCACCCGTTCAAGGAGGGGGCGATCGGCTTCCAGTCCGAGGGGGCCGAGATCCACTGGCGCAACGTCCGGATCCGGGAGGGGTAGGGCCCTTCCCGGGGCGCATGAACGCCGCCGCGCTCGCCGCGCTCTCCCTCCTCCCAGCGCAGGAGAGCCAACCGGCCGTCGAGGAGGGGTTCGAGTCTCTCCTCCAGGGAGCGCACCTTCAGGGATGGGTGACCCACGCGAAGAAGGACAACGTCGACCCCTCCGGCGGCAGGATCACGATCGTGATCCCCTTCGGCGTCGAGGAAGGCGCGATCGTCTGCCGCGGGAAAGGGGACGGCATGCTCTACACGGAGAGGAAGTTCCGTGACTTCACCCTCCGGTTCGAGTGGAAGTACGACAAGCCCCTCGGCCTCGTGAAGGACGAGTCGAAGTTCCCCGGCGACAGCGGCGTCCTCCTCTTCGTGAACGAGACGGACAAGATCTGGCCGAAGAGCCTCGCCGTCGAGGGCTCCTTCCGCGAGGTCGGCGCGATCAAGTCGATGGGGATCAAGGCGACGGCGAAGAGCGACGCCGACGCCCGCAAGAAGGCGCGCAAGCCGCTCGCGGAGTGGAACGAGATGGAGATCGCCGTGAAGGGGGACAAGGTCACCGTCCTGCTGAACGGGACCGTCGTCGCCACCGCCACGGGCCTCAAGGCCGAGGCCGGCCACATTGCATTCCAGGACGAGGGGCACGAGATCCGCTGGCGGAACATCCGGATCCGCGAGGAGAAGCCGTGACGCCTCGGGTCAGCCGCCGCTCCCTCCTCCGCGCCGGGTCCGCGGCCGCGGCCGGCGCCCTCGCGCCGCGGTTCGCCTTCTCGATCGTCCGCCCCCCGCAGGAGCGCCGGCTCCGCTTCGGCCTGATCGGCTGCGGCGGCCGGGGGACGGGGGCCGCGGAGGACTGCCTCAACGCCGCCCCGAACGTCGAGGTCGTCGCGCTCGCCGACGCCTTCAAGGACCGGCTCGCCGGCTGCCGCGAGCACCTGCTCTCGCTCAACCACCCGGGCTTCAAGGTCGCCGAGGAGCGCTGCTTCGTCGGGCTCGATTCCTACCGCCGGCGCCTCGAGTGCGACCTGGACCTCGTCCGCCTCGCGTCGCCGCCGGGCTTCCGGCCGGTCCACTTCGAGGCGGCGATCGCGGCGGCCCGCCACGTGTTCATGGAAAAGCCGGTCGCCGTCGACCCGCCCGGCATCCGGCGCGTCCTCGCCGCCGGGGAGCAGGCCGGGACGAAGGGTCTCGCCGTCGTCGCCGGCACGCAGCGGCGCCACGAGAGCAAGTACGTCGAGACGGTCCGCCGGATCCACGAGGGGGCGATCGGCCGGATCGTGGCGGGGCGCTGCTTCTGGAACCAGGGAGGGCTCTGGAGCCACGATAAGAAGCCCGACTGGACCGACGTCGAGTGGCAGATGCGCAACTGGCTCTACTTCACCTGGCTCTCCGGGGACCACATCGTCGAGCAGCACGTCCACAACCTCGACGTGATGAACTGGGTGCTCCGGGCCCACCCGGTGAGCGCGGTCGCCGTCGGCGGGCGCCAGGTCCGGATCGAGCCGCGGTTCGGCCACATCTACGACCACTTCTGCGTCGACTACGAGTACCCCGGGGGGGTCCACGTCACGAGCATGTGCCGCCAGCAGCCGGGGACGGACGGCTGGGTCGCCGAGGCGGTCGTCGGGACGGAGGGGCGCGCCGACCCGTCGGCCTGGATCGAGGGGAAGGATCCCTGGAAGTTCCAGGGGGAGCCGGGGAGCCCCTACGTGCAGGAGCACACCGACTGGCTCGCGAGCATCCGCGCCGGGGCGCCGCTGAACGAGACGCGCGCGGTGGCCGAGTCGACCCTGACGGCGATCCTCGGCCGCGAGGCGGCCTACACGGGGAAGAAGCTCGCCTGGGAGGAGGTGCTGAACTCCCCGCTCGACCTGACGCCTCCGGGATTGGCGTTCGGACCCCTCGCCGTCCCTCCCGTGGCGAGGCCGGGGAAGGCGTCGTGACCTTCGCGGTCCTCCAGGAGGCGAGGAAGCCCGAGCCGATCCGGGTCGGCCTCGTCGGTTGCGGAGGGCGCGGGACCGGAGCGGCGGAGGACGTGCTCAACGCGGCGCCGGCCGTCCGGCTCGTCGCCCTCGCCGACGTCTTCCCCGACCGGATCGCCAAGTGCCGCGAGCATCTCGTCTCCCTCCGCCACGAGGGGTACGCCGTGACGGACGAGCACTGCTATCCCGGCTACGACGGATGGCGGCGGCTCCTCGACTGCGGAGTCGACCTCGTGCTCCTGTGCACGCCGCCGGGCTTCCGCCCGCTCCACTTCGCCGCGGCGGTCGAGGCGGGGAAGCACGTCTTCTTCGAGAAGCCGGTCGCCGTCGACCCCGTCGGGGTCCGGAAGATCCTCGCCTCGGGAGAGGAGGCGGAGCGCCGGGGCCTCGCCGTCGTGACGGGGACGATCTACCGCCACACGCGGAAGTTCATCGAGACGGTCCGGCGGATCCACGACGGGGCGATCGGGGAGATCCTGAGCTTCCGCGCCCTCTACAACGCCGGGGCGCTGTGGCGCTACGACCGGAAGAGCGGCGACCGGGAGCTCGAGTTCCAGGTCCGCAACTGGCCCTACTTCGACTGGCTCTCGGGGGACATCGTGGTCGAGCAGCATGTCCACACCCTCGACGTCGTCTCCTGGGTCCTCGGGCGGAAGGCGCTCCGCGCGATCGGCACCGGAGGACAGGCGGCGCGGACGGGCCCCGAGCACGGGAACGTCTACGACCACTTCGCGATCGACTACGCCTTCGACGGGGGCGTCCACGGCCTGTCGATGAACCGCCAGGTCGCGGGCGCGCACGGGGAGGTGGGCGCCTGGTTCGTCGGGACCGAGGGGGTCGCCTCCCCCTACGAGGGGACGATCGCCGGCTCGAAGCCGTGGAGGTTCGAGGGGGAGCCGGAGAACGCCTACGTCCGGGAGCACACCGACCTGATCGAGAGCATCCGGGCGGGGAAGCCGCTCAACGAGGCGCGCCAGATCGCGGACAGCACGCTGCTGGCGATCCTCGGCCGCGAGGCGGCCTACACGGGAAAGACGATCACCTGGGAGCAGATCCTCGCTTCCGACCTCGACCTCACCCCTCAGGGCTTCGACTGGGCGAATCCCGACCCCGCGCGCGACCCTCCGGTCCGCGCCGTCCCGATGCCGGGCCGCTCGCGCGAGGCGAGGACCGCGTAGCTCGAGCCGGGCCTCGCGGCGTCTCAAGGACCCGCTCGCCGCGGACGATACACGGTTCCCTTCAGTCAGCCGCCGAGGTTTGGCGGTCCCGGGGTCCAAATGAGAATCGCGATCCTCGCTCCTCTTCTGCTCCTCCTCCAGGGCGGGACCACTGTCCCGGACACCCTCGATCTCCATCTCACCCGGGTGATGCGGCCCGACGGACGCCCCTTCAAGGGGCGCGTCGAGAGCTGGGAGATGGAGAAGTTCGATCTCGGACAGTGGACTCTCCTCGGCTCCGGGACGTTTGCCCTCCCTCTCCCCAGGGTCAGGGGCGGGGTGGTGGATCTCCAGATCGAGGCGTTCAAGGAGGGCCTGGGGCAGGCGAACGCCCTGCGCCTC
>CBRGOK010000397.1:0-4374 GCA_967798035.1 uncultured bacterium | reverse complement strand
CATCAGGTGACCACCTGGGGGATCCTTGGATATCGGGTGTTCCAAGCAACAGCTGTCGATCGCTGCCGTCCGCATTCATGGTACACAATGCGAAGCCTTCGCGTGTTGCCGTCGTAAAAACGATTCTCTTGGCGTCCGGAGCCCAGGAAAAATCCGAACCACCACGAGGGCCCGTTGTCAGTTGCCTCAGGTTTCCTCCCTCTCCATCCATTACATAGACTTGATGGTTTCCATCTCTGGTTGAGACAAACGCGATCATGCTCTGCTTTTCGATCATGTCGGATCGCGGTCTTGTTTCTTGTTCCGGCCGCGACAAGCGCAACCCACTCATGGCTGTCGCCGCGGCTGCGAATGCCGGCAAGCAGGGGTTCTTCATGGCGATGCTCAGCCTGAGAAGGAGGGTGGGTCCGGCTGATTCGGTTCCGAGACTATCGGGACATCTGTTGAGGTGCGACAAAGTGCATGATCGGACACGACCCGATCGGAGATGAACCGGATCGGGCGGAGGATCGGGTCCTCGTCGAGCGACCACGAGCGGAACGGATGGGACGGATCGCCATACGACCCGGCGCGGATCTCGAAGAACCCGTCTATCCGAACGCGCCTCGGCAAGGCGAGGCGCGCGAGTGGAATGCCAAGCGGGAGACCGCCTGCGACGAACCACTTCCGTCCCGTCATGGGACTCACTCCTACTTGCGCACCTCGAACACGATCGCGGTCTCGTTCCCGTCCTCGGGGAGCGTCACCTGTTGCTCGGGCGCTTCCCAGGGCCCGTAGGTGTGTAGTTGCGCGATGAGCGGACCGGGGGGGAGCCCGTGCACGAGAATGCTCCCGTCCCCCGTCCACTGGAAGAACCGCCGCGGCAGGGGAGGAGCGCCGGGCGCCGCGAGGAGACGGACCGAGGCGAAGGGGGGCTTCCCCTCGGGGCTCTTCACCGTCACGCGCAGGGGCGCCTCGCGCGGGACGAGGATGGGCGGCACGGCGACCTCCTGCCCGGGGCGGACCTCGAAGGGGTCGCTCGCGGCGAAGGCGAAGCGGGTCTCGACGTCGTGGATGAGGACCCGGTAGGTCCCCGCCTCCGCCTCCGGGAAGGCGAAGGTCCCGTCGGCGCCGCTCAGGCCGGCGAGGGCCTCCTCCCAGGGCTCGACATCCTCCTTCCCGAACGCGGGATGGTGCTCGGCGGGAGGAGGCAGCGGTCGCTCGAGCCGGACTCGCAGGGAGAGGGGATTGCCATTCCGGTCGGCGACCGCGCCGCGGATCGATCCCGCCTCGAGGTCGAACGGGACGGCTGCAGTCGAGCCGCCCGGGACGCTCGTCCGACGCGATGCGTCGAATCCGGGGAGGGTGAGCCGCAGGTCGAACTCGCCGCCCCGGTCGAGCCGGATACGGAACTTCCCCGCCTCGTCGGTGATCGAGTCCATCGGGCGGCCGCCGCTGGCGGGGGCGAGCGTGACCCGCACGCCCGCGCGTTCCTTGCCGTTCACCCGGACCGCGCCTTCGACCGCCGAAGGGCGAAGGGCGGGCAGGTCGAGGTCGAGCCGCGCCTCCTCCTCCGGCTTCACGCGGACGATTCCCTTCGCCTCCTCCGGCTCGGGGAACTCCCCGAGGAACGAGCGGACCGCGCCCGACTCCGGATCGGAGGGGCGCTTCGGCACGACCGCGATCCGGCCGGGAGGGACCGGAGCGAGCGAGAAGTCCCCGGCCGGGCTCGCGAGGCCGAGCGCGACGAGGGTCCACTTCCCCTCCCGCACTCCCGGAGGCGCGCCGCGCACCCGGTCGAACCGGAAGGCGCCGATCGGCGTCTCCCGTCCGGGGGCGGACCCGTCGAAGGTGAGGCGGCCCGTGATCCGGGCGGCCTTCTTCAAGGCGATCTCGATCCCCTCCGTCCGGCCCCCCGCGGCCGCCGTCGCGGGGACTGGATCGGAGACTCGCTCGGGCGTCCGCGCCTCGAGGGAGTGGGTGCCCGGGGGGACGGCCGAGAAGGCGAAGGATCCGTCCGGGCCGCTCTCGACGCATCGCGACGGGAGGGTTCCCGGATGGAGGAGGACGGGGACTCCCCCGGCCGGAGCGCCATCCGGGCTCTTCACCCTGCCCGAGATCGTTCCTCCCGTCTCGAAGGTCGCGCGCGCCTCGGCGGCTCCCGAGGCGGGGACCTCGACGTCCCCCGTCTGTGCGGTCCGGCCGTCTTCCATCGTGACGGTGAAGCGCGCGCGCCCGGCGCTGGGCAGGGTCACGCGCCAGTGGTCGGCAGACGCGACCTCGTGGCACTCGGCCTCGCCGTCCTGCCGGCGCCAGCCTTCCCCGCTCCGCGTGTAGACCTCGAAGCGGACGCTCGCGATGGGGGTGCCCGCTCCCTCGGCCCGCACCGCGACGACGGGGGCGGGCGCGAGGGTCCAGCGCCGGTCGGCGGGGAGGGAGGCCCGGTCCCCCTTCACGGGCGAGTGACCCATCTTCGAGATCGAGAGTTCGAAGGGCGCCGCTTTCCCCATGCCACGCAGGACGAATCGCCCCTCCGCCCCCGTGACCGCCGTGGCGTGGAGGAGCGGTTCGATCGCCTCCCGTCGCAGCGCCGTCACCCTCGCGCCCGGGACCGGGGCGCCGGAGGCGTCGACGACCGTCCCCTCGAGCGCCTCCTCGGGTTCGAGCCGGAACTCCGCCCGGCTCGTCCCTCCGGCGAGGAGCGACACCTTGCGGGAAAGGAGGTCGGCGAATCCGGCGGCCGAGATCCCCACGGCGACCTCGGCGCGCGGGAGGTACTCGATCTCGAAGGACCCGTCGGGGCCCGAGACGGCGAGGGGCTCGTGCCTCTCGTCGACGGACGGGGTGACGAAGAGGCTCGCCCCGGTCACTCCCTTTCCGCCGGGGTCGAGGACCCGGCCCCGCAGGATCGCCGGGGGTTCGAGGACGATCGGGCCGAGGTCGGCCATGCCCGGGATCGACGGAAGATCCCGGATCCAGAGGGGGCCGTGATGGGTCGAGAGCACCTCGAGCATTGCTCCGGGCTCGAGCGAATCGGCGTGGAGCGTGAAGCGGCCCTCCCCGTCGACTTTCGAGGTGGAGCGGGGGCGGCCGAGGCGAAGCAGGGCCACATCCGCGCCCCCGACCGGTTTCCCCTGGGCGTCGAGGACAGTCCCCCGCAGCCCGTAGGGAGGCAGCGCCTGCTGCGCGATGGGGGAGAGGAGGGTCGCGATCGCCGCGAGCATCGCCGGCATCGGGTTCGTCGGAGCGGGGACCGGATCGTAGCCCGCCCCGAGCCGGGCGCGCAGGCCCTACCGGTCTGGTCCGAAGAGGAGGAGCGGAGCCCAGAAGAAGGGGTGGCGCCGGTCGAGGGCGCTCCTCGTCGTCGGCGCCGGCGAGCCGCGCAGGGCCAGATCGGCCGGAGGCCTCTCCTCCCGCAGGTAGCGGACCTTCGCCCGCCGGAGGGCCTCGGCGGGCCCGAGGCCGTCGCGCAGGATCCCCTCGTGAAAGGCGATCGACACGGAGGCCGTGGCGGCGTCCTCGACGAGCCACTCGGAGGCGACGACGGCGCGGCAACCGGCCCGCAGGAACTCGCGGGCGAGGCTGAGGACCCCTTCCCCCTCGGAGAGGCGCCCGCGGTTCGTGCTGCACGCCGAGAGGACGACGAGGTCCGCGAGCATCTCGCGCGAGGCGAGCGCGGAGGCGGGGAAGAAGGAGGCGGCCTCTCCCGCCGCGGCAGGGGAGAGCCACAGTCCGCACGCGGAGGGGTCCCGCACGTCCGCTCGCCCGTGGGTGGAGAGGAGGACGTGCCGGGCCTTCACGAAAGGGCCGCCCGGGGCGAGAGCGGCGGGGCCGGCTTCCGCGCCGAGCCGCAGCGTCCGTTCGGGCCCGGGAACCAGCTCGGCGACCGCCGTCGTCTCAAGGCGGCTGAAGGGAAGGTCCTCGAGGTCCCGTCCCTCTCCCCCGCCGAAGGACGCGGGCCGCGAGGCGAGGCCGGCGACGCCCCTCGTCCCTCCGTCGAGGCCTTCGCCCCCGCCGTACGCGGGATCGCCGACGGCGAGGAGGCCGGTCCCGCGCTTCCCAGGCACCGCGGCGAGCGCGACGAGGACGCGCGCCGAGGGGACGTAGGAGAAGGAGTGGCGCTCGACCGCGTACGAGAGCTCGCCGAAGGAGGTCGCGCCGGGAGGAGCCTCGAGCGGCAGGGCCTCGAACGGGATCCCCGCGAGGAGGTCCGACGGAGCGATCGTCACGCTCCGGCACCCCGCGAGCGCGCCGGCGAGCGGGCCCCAGGCGGCGTCGCGGAGTCTCTCTCCCGCCTCCGCGAAGGCGCGCACCGCCTCGCCCGAGGACGGGGAGGGTTCCGCGCAGTGTCGGCGAAACGCCGCCGCCAGGGTCTCCACACGCGCCGTCTCCCCG
>CBRGOK010000396.1:0-4385 GCA_967798035.1 uncultured bacterium | reverse complement strand
CCGGGGGGCGCGCCGCCCCCCCCCCCCGGGGGGGGGGGGCGGGGGGGGGGGCCCGGGGGCGGGGGGCGGTGTCCTTGGGGCCGGGGCCATGGGCCCGTGGCCCCGCTACCGCCCCGGCCGCCGCGCTCGACCAGGGGGGAAGTCTACTCCGGGCCGAGAGGGGAGGACAACGCGGGGAGAGCCCTCGCCCGTAGAATCCCTCCCCCTCCGGCCGTGCTCGATTCCACCGCCATCTCCCTCCGCCACTTCGAGGCCTTCGTCGCCGTGGCGGAGACGGGCTCCTTCTCGCGGGCCGCCGAGCGCATGCGCCTCGCGCAGCCGACGGTGAGCGGACATGTCGCCTCCCTCGAGCGGCTCTTCGGCCTCCGGCTCTTCGACCGAGACCCGACCGTCCAGGCGACCCCCGCCGGTCGCGCCCTCCTCCAGCGCGCGCGGGAAGCGCTGGCCGCCCGCGAGCGGGGGATCGTCGAGGCCCTCGCCGCCGCCGGGACCGTCGCCGGCGACCTCGACCTCGCGGGGAGCAACGTCCCCTCGACCTACCTCCTCCCCCCGATCCTGGCGGGCTTCCTCGCCTCCCACCCCGGGGTCCGCGTCCGCCTCTGGTCCGGCGACTCCGGGGAGGCGATCGAGCGGGTGGCGACGGGCGCGGCCGAGGTCGGCGCCGTCGGCCGGCGCCCCGACGACGACGGGCTCGCCGCGGTCCCCTTCGACGAGGACCGGGTCGTCCTGCTCGCGCCGGCCTCCCACCCCCTCGCGCACCACGGCACCCTCAAGGCCTCCGACCTGAAGGGCGCGGCCTTCGTCCTGCGCGAGGCGGGCTCCGGAACCGGGCGGGCGGCTGAGAACGCGCTCCGGAAGCTCGACCTGGAGTTCGGCCGCGACCTCCACGTCTGCTGCGAGGTCGCCTCGGGGGAGGCCGTGCGGGAGGCGGTCGCGGCGGGGATCGGTCTCGCCTTCGTCTCCGACCGGGCGGTGGGGAAGGAGGACAGCCGGATCCGGATCCTCCAGGTCCGGGGCCTCTCCGTCCGCCGGACCTTCTTCCTCGTCCACTCGCAGGACCGCACCCTCTCGCCCGCCGCCGAAGCCTTCCTCGCCGCGGCGAAAGGGCGGAGGGAACGACCGTAGGCGCGGCCGGCGGTCGGCTTCCGACCCTCGCTCTCCTCGCCCTCGCCGTGGGGCCCTACCTGCCCCTGCGGCGCCTCCCCTTCCTCTCCGACGACTACCACGCCGTCGCGCACGCCTCCCGCGGCTGGGAATCCCTCCGCGCCGACCTCACCGGTCCCCAGTTCGGGGCCGGGACGATCCGCTTCTACCGGCCCGTCGTCAGCGCGAGCCTGTCTGCCAACCACGCCCTCTCCGGCCTCGACCCGGAGGGGTACCGATGGACGAACCTCGCCGCCCACGCCGGCTCGGTCCTCCTCCTCCGCTCCATCGCCCTGGGCCTCGGCCTTCCTCCCGGCTCCGCTCTCGCCGCCGCCGCCGCGTTCGCCGTCTTCCCGTACGGGCCGGGGGCGGTCGCCTGGGTGATCGGCCGGGTCGACTCCTTCGCGGCCTTCTTCGCCCTCGCCTCCCTCCTCCTCCACCTCCGCGCCCGTCGCTCCGGCCGCGCCCTTTCCCCCGGCTCCCTCGCCTGCGCCGCGCTCGCGCTCGGCTCGAAGGAGGTCGCGGTCACCCTCCCCCTCCTCCTCCTCGTCTTCGAGCGCCTGCGCCCCGGCGGAAGCCTGCGCTCGACCCTTCCGGCCTTCGGCCTCCTCGCGGCCTACCTCGCCGTTCGAAGAATCGCGATCGGCGCCTGGGTGGGGGGGTACCCGATCGAACTCTCCCTCAGGTCCGTGGGGGAGGCGGCGCTGGGAGCGATCGAGGGCATGGGCCGGACGCTCTGCGCCTTCCCGGGCGTACCGGCGTCCGTGGCCTTCCTCCTCGGCCTGGTCGTCATCGGCGTCGCCTTCCGCGTGAATCCGAAGGTCGCCGCTTTCGGCTGCGCGACGTGGCTCCTCTTCTCCCTCCCGGCCTGGGCTACCCTCCGGGAGCTCCAGGTCCGGCCGAACCTCCGCAACTTCTACCTCCCGAACGCGGGACTCGCGCTCCTGCTCGGTTGCATCTCCGGCTGGAGCGTGCGCGCGGCGGGGATCCCCCTCTTCGGTGGCGCGTTCCTGGCGATGGGCGGGGGGCTCCTCCTCTCCGTGAACGATCATCGCGCCGCGGGCGCGCAGGTCGCGGCGATCCGGGAAGGCGTCGCGAGCGAGGCGGCGAGGTGCGAGAGCATCCCCGTCTTCGTTTCCGACGTCCCCCGGGCCCGCGGGACCGCATACCTATTCAATTGGGGGTTCGGGTCGGCGATGGAGGCCCCGTTTCGCCTGGAGGGCCCCAGGGTCCTCCTCCTGCGACCCCTCTTCGCTCAGGTCCCGACTCGGGAATCCCTTGTGCTCGCTCCCGCAGGCCGCTGCCATCTCGAAGTGCGCGCGGACGCCTCGGTTGGAAGGGTCCCCGCGAGCCGGGCGCTTCCTCGCCTGACCGTCTCGAGCCCGGGCTTCGGCCCGGTCCTCACCGTGGCCGCCCTCCAGGCGGCGCTCGACGGCCCCGACATCCCGATCGAGTTCGACCCCGCGCCCGTCGGGCCCGTCCACGCCACCCTCTTCACGAGCCTCGGCTGCAACGAGGCGGAACTCCCGCCCGCGCCCGTCGGCCTCGTCCGGGGGCTCTTCCGCGCGTACTTCGCCCCGGGGCTCGCCCTCGCCCACACGGCGGTCCAGGCGTTCGACGCCGGGGACCGGGCCTTTCTCCTGCACTTCCACGCCGCCTGCGCGGACGGGGAGCGCGAGAGCGATCTGCTCGAGGTGAGGTTCGCGGAGGACGTGGCGGACGCCTTCCGTGGGTTCCACCTGCGGTGATCCGCACGCGTTGATGTAACCGTCCCCGTCTCTCCTAGTGGAGGAACGGTGGAGCCCTTGCTTCTGGCATGGACGGTCGTCGGCGCCGCGGTCCTCGTCCGTGGCGGGGGAACGGAGCCCCGAGGCGTGCGCCTCGGGATCCCCTTCGCCTCCGGCGAAGCGAAGGGGAGAGAGGGGGGCCGCCTCCTCGACCGCACGGGGCTGCTCCTCCCCGCCGCCATCCAGGTCACCGAGAGGTGGAGCGACGGCTCGCCGCGCTGGATCGAGGTCGAGGCCGAAGCGGCTCCTGGGATCTACAGGTTCGAGCCGGGACCGTCCGCCCCCGATCCCTTCGGTCTCAGGATCAACCAGGGAAGCGAGGGAATCGGGATCGAGGGAAAGGGCTGGGCGGTCCGCCTCCCGTCCTCGGGGGATGCCCTCGCCCTTCTCGAGGAAGGCGATGCCGGCCGCGTGCACGTCACGTGGACGGGCGCGGTGCGCGCGCCCGCGCGGCGGCGACTCCTCCTCGAGGCGGGGGGCGCCTTTCTCGCCGACGCGCGCGTGCAGGAGGAGCGGGAGGACGGGGTTGGGGTCGAGCTGCGACTGCGCGTCCACCGGTCGCCGCCCCTGTGCGAGTTCGAGGTCTGCTTCGCGAACGGGAGCGAGGCGCCCGCGGATCCCACAGACGCGGCAATCGAGATCGCCTGGGAGGGAGGTGCGGACGCGACTCTCGCCTGCGTCCGGGGGAAGGAGGTCCGCCTCCCCGAGGACACCCACCCGCTCTCGGTCGTCGCGGAGGCGGACGGATCGACCCGACTCGAGAGACCGGGCGTCGACGAGGACCGGGCCGAGGGACTCCTCGGGGCGGCGCGCGGCCGCTCGCGGCTCTACCTCGCGATCCGTCGGTTCCGGGAGTCGGGCCCGGTCGAACTCGTGGCCGACGAGCCGGGCAGGTTGCGACTCGAGGCGTTTCCGGAGGAGGCCCTACCGCCGGGGACGGCGGCCGCAGTGCGCGGGGCCATCCGCTTCGCGACGGAGGGTATGGACTCCGCGAAGGCCCTCCGAGTGCTCGAGCGTCCGTCCCGTGCCTACCTCGAGCCGGAGCGGTACGCCGCGGCCGGCGCCCTCGGGGTGGGGGAGCAGGGAGGGGACCGGCGCGGCGAGGCTCTCGAGCGGCGCGTCGAGGACGCGGCGCTCGCCCTCCTGCGCGACCGCGAGATCGGGGGGAGGCACTTCGGGGACTTCCGGATCTCGACGCGCTCCTGGGGGAACCTCGAGTACGACACGCCATACGGCCTGCTCCTCTCGTTCGTCCGGACGGGGGACGAGCGGTTCCTCGAAGGGGCCGAGGAGTCACTGTTCCACGCGAGGACCGTCGACCGCGTGCGGTCCGCCTCGGAGCCGGAGTGGCGAGGGTTTCCCCACCGGCATGGCCGGGATCACCGCGGGCCGCCGGACGTCGGCCACGCGTGGGTGGAGGGGGCGGTCGGGTTCTCCCGCCTGACCGGGGACCCC
>CBRGOK010000395.1:0-4426 GCA_967798035.1 uncultured bacterium | reverse complement strand
GGGCGGTTGCCGCGACGACGTCGATGTTGTTGAACCCGACGGCCATGTTCGCGACGCCGCGGAGGCGCTTGCCGGCCTCGAGGATCTCCTTGTCGATCGCCTCGGTCAGGAGGCAGACGAGGACGTCGGCTTCGGGAATGGCCGCGAGGATTCGTTCTCGGGGGACGAGCTCGTCATCTTTCTCGGCGAGGAGGGTGACCGAGACCCTCTTCTTCAGGATCTCCCATCCCGCGTCGGGGAGCCTCCGGGTGGCGAGGATGCGAGCGGTCAAACGCCGAGGGCCTCCGCGTCCCCGGTGAAGCGGCGGAACCCGTCGGCGTCGGCGGAGCCCTTCGCGATCCGCTCGATCCCCTTCTTCAGCGTCGGCAGGTCGGCGGCGATCGAGAGCCGGACGAAGTCCTGCCCCTCGCTGCCGAGGACGCCGAAGGAGCGCCGGTCGACGACGGCGACCCCGTGGTAATAGAGGAGGAAGCGCTGGAGGAGCGTCGCGGGGCTCGTCGCCGCGCGGCGGTCCTTTGACATGGAGGCGTGGAAGGCGTGGACGCCGAGGGAGCGGCACACCCCCTCGACGTTCGGGAAGACGTAGAAGGCCCCGAGGGGGAGATTGCAGCGCACGCCCGGGATCTCGTTCAGCGCCGGGACGACGACGTCCCGCCGGCGCCGGAACTCCTCGCGCATGGCGGCGACGGCGGGGGCGCTCTTCGGGCTCTCGAGCGCCTCGCGGGCCGCCTCCTGGACGAAGGGGGCGACGCAGGAGACGTAGTTGATGTTGAGCTGCTTGAAGAGCCGCGCCTCGGCGGCGTTCGGCAGGACCGAGTAGCCCATGCGCCAGCCGGTCATCGCGAAGCTCTTCGAGAGCCCCGTCGCGATCACCGTCCGCTCCCGCATCCCCGGGAGGGAGGCGATCGAGGCGTGGCGGAAGCCGTCGTAGGTGAGGTCCTCGTAGATCTCGTCGGAGAAGATCCGGAGGTCGGGGCTCCCCTTGCGCTCGATCACGCGGGCGACCCCCTCGAGGACCTCGCGGGAGAGGACGCCGCCGGTCGGGTTCGAGGGGGAGCAGAGGATCAGGAGCTTGGTCTTCGGGGTGAGGAGCGCCTCCAGCTCGGCGGGCTCGAAGGCGAAGGCCTTCTCCTCCCGCAGGACGAGGGGGACCGGCTTCGCGCCGAGGAACGTCACCCACGACTCGTAGATCGGGAAGCCCGGGCTCGGGTAGATGACCTCGTCGCCCGGGTTCACGTAGGCGAGGAAGGAGTAGCCGATCGCAGGCTTGGCGCCCGGGAGCGCGACGACGTCGTCCGGGCTCACCTCGATCCCGCGGGTCCGGGAGATGTGGGCGGCCGCCGCCTTCCGGAACGGCAGGATCCCCTGGGGATCGACGTAGTGCGTGTCCCCCTTGGCGAGGCTCGCCCGCGCCGCCTCGGTGATGTGCGGGGCGGTGTCGAAGTCGGGCTCGCCGAGGGTCAGCCGGATGACGTCGACGCCGCGCTGCTTCGCCTTTGCGATGTCCTCCCCGATCCGGAAGGCGTTCTCGGTGCCGAGGGAGGCGACCCGCGCGGCGATGGCGCTCATGGAGCCTCCGGATAGGCGGCGGCGGGGAGGTTCGCTTCGGGCGAGGAGGGGCGCGCGCGCAGGGCGTTCTTCCTGGAGATCTCGCCCGCCCCCGCGGCCGCCGCGGAGGACGGGACGGGGGCTGATCCTATCGGACCGGCCCCGGGGCGAGAAGCGCGGCCGGGGCCGTCGGCCGCCTTTCCACGCAGAGCCCCTCCTCCACCGCGAGGGCCCGCGCCTCCTCCCGGAGGACGGCGGGGGGGACGAGGTCGAGCTGCTGGTAGACGTTCCGGTCGTCGCGGAATCCGGGCCAGTCGTCCCGGCCCGCCTTCCGGCGCGCGCGGATCCGGCGGACGAGGTCCGCGAGGACGCCGCGGTAGCCGACCGCGTGGGGGTCCCGGGAGCCGGGGAACTCGACGGCCCCGACCATCCCGGCGAGGACGATCTCCGTCTCCCCGCAGGACGCTAGGGTCGCCAGCTCCGCGCGGGCCTCGAGGATCGCCTCGACCCCCGAGGGGCTCACCCCCGCCCGGAAGAGGAGGCCGATCACCGCGGGGAGGTGGGAGCCGACCGGGAGGAGGGAGGCGGCGTCGGCGAGGTGGGCGCTCTCGTGCGTCTCGACCGCCTCGAGGACGCGCTCGACCCACCCTCCCGGGCGCCGCTCCTCCGCGCGCAGGAGGAGCTTCTGCGTCAGGGCGAGCGGCTCGTCGATCGAGAGGAGGTCCGCCTCCCTCGGGCAGGGAGGGAGGGGATCGGCGAAGACCGCCTCGCGCCGCGGGCCGTGCCTCTCGACGAGGCGGGCGATCTCGGCGGCGCGCCCCCGCACCGCGTCGAGGTCGACGAAGTACCCGTCGAAGACGGCGGCCCCGGCGATGTCGCCTCCCGCCCCGTCCCGCGAGGGGGAGATCTCCCGCGAGTCCCCGAGGACCACCTCCCCGCGAAACGGGCGTCCGAGGATCTCCCCCTCGATCGGCCGGCGGGAGAGCGTCCGCAGGACGATCCCGTCGGGACTCCCGAGGGTGCGGCGGCCGAAGACCGCGAAGCGCCCGCGGGAGGCGAACCAGCCCGGTAGTCCGCCGGCCCCGGGGGAGGGATCGAGGATCGACCCGAGGGGGAAGTAGGAGCGCAGGCGCGACCCCCGCGCGACGTCCTCGCCGAGGATCTCCCGCGAGAGCCGGCCCACCTCCTCGAGGAAGCCCCCGAGGGTTCCCGGCCTGCGGCCGCGGGCGGCGCGCTTGAGGATCTCGGCGAGCTCCCGAAGGAAGGCCTCGTCCCGGTCGCAGTCCGTCGCGATCGAGAGGGCGCCCGCGTCCTCGGGAAGGAGCGCGCGCAGCCTTCCGGCGACGAGCCTCGCCGCGCGCGGCCGCCCGGTCGCGAGGAGGAGGCGGGCGAGCGACCGGAACCCCTCCGGCTCCGCCGGGGCCGTCTCGCAGCGATCGAGCGCGGCGAGCAGAGTCTCTCTCCCCTCCCCCGCCACGGACTCGGGGATCCCCTCGAGCCAGACCTTCCCCGCCTCCCGGAACCGGCCGGCTCCGAGGAAGGAGAGGGCGAGCTCCTCGCGGGCGGCGGCCGAGAGGTCCCCGCGTCGGGCGGCCGCCCGGTACTCGGCCGTCGCGGCGAAGGGGTCGCCGCGCCGCAGCGCGATCCAGCCGAGCGTCTCCCGCCGCTCGGCCTCGGCATCCGGCGGTCTCCTCCTCTCCTCCCCCCGCGCGAGGGCGAGCCGCGCGCGGAGGAGATCCTCCTCGATCGGCCGCTTCTCGAGCGCGAGCCGCACCGCCCCGTAGGAACCGGGGTCCCCCGGAGCGCTCCTCACCGCGTCGAGGGCGTGCGAGATCGCCTCCCCCGGCCCCGACTCCCGTCGCTGCGAGGCGAGGGACGCGAGGGAGGCGAGGCGGCCATCCAGCGGCAGAGCCGAGCGCCCCTCCCTCGCCTCGTCGAGCGCCTCCCGATACCGCTCGTCCCCGAGGAACATCTCGACGAGCCCCCGCCTCGGCTCCGGCAGCCGCGGATCGCATTCGATCGCCCGGCGATACGCGGCCTCCGCCCCGCCGAGGTCCCCTTCCTCCCGGAGGGCGACGGCGAGGCCGTGGTGGCCGAAGGCGAAGCCGGGATCGCGCTCGATCGCCTCCTCGAAGGCCCTCCGGCGCTCCCGCGGCCTCGAGAGTAGACGGCCGAGGAGGTAGCGCGGCTCGGGACGCTCCGGCGCCTCCTCGACCAGCCGCCGGTACTCCGCGAGGAGCGCCCCCTTCTCGAGCCGGTCGAGCCGGATCTCCTGGACCGCGCGATGCGCCTCGACCAGCCAAGGGGAGCGCGCGATCGCCTGGCGATAAAGGACCAGCGCGGCCTCCTCGTCCCCCTCTTCGCGCAGCCCGTCCGCCCTGACGAGGAGGGCCCGTTCTTCCGGTCCCGGGACGATCGCGGGGACCCTCGGGGGACCCGCGCGGCAGGCGAACGCGAGGAGGAGCCCCGCGAGCGCGGGAGAGGCCCTCGACACCGGCCTCCCCTAGCCCCCGGCCGGGGGGACCGTACACAGGTGGTACGAATCGAACAGACAGGCCAGGGGGACCGTTCCCTCCGGGAAGAGGGCCGTCAGACGGAGGTCCTCCCCGACCTTCGTCGAGAACCACTCCGCGGCGCCGAGCGCCTCCCCCATCTTGGAGACTCCTGTCCCCTCGACCGGCGTCGGCGCCGAGGCGCCGCCGGCGACCTTCGGGGCGACGAAGGCGACGACCTGGTCGACGGCGCCGGCGGCGAAGAACGAGGCGGCGAGCTTCCCCCCCGATTCGAGGAGCAGCCGGCGGACGCCGCTCCCCCAGAGCGCCTTCAGGACCTCGGCCACCGAGACTCCCCCGCTCGCGTCCGTCCCGAGTCGGATCAC
>CBRGOK010000394.1:0-4429 GCA_967798035.1 uncultured bacterium | reverse complement strand
CATCCGGGGATTCCTCGGGTAGCCGGGTGGATCCGTGGACCGCCGCAGTGCAAGAAGATGGCCGTCCGGAAGGGCTCGGAGTTCCGGAAGCCGACCTGCTCGAAGGGCCGCATCCTGGGGTCGAGCCCCTCGCTCATGGCGCTGGTGACTGGGGCAGCGAGAGCCCTCGAAATCGGCTCGACGGCATCGTCGGCCTCTGTGCGTGAGCTGGATCTCTTTCATTCAAGACCGCGCACGCACGGAGCCGCGGCTCGCCGACTCACGGCTCGTGAGGAATCCGGGCTAGCGCTTCGGCTTCGGCACGTGTTGGTCGACGAGGATCGGGTTGCCATCGGGGTCGGCGAGCGTGAAGTGCGCCGGTCCATTGGTGGTCTCGTCGGCCTCGGTCTGCAGCTTGATGCCGCGCTCCTTCAGGATTCGCTGGAGTTCGCGCACGTCCTGGAAGTCCTTCGGGGTCTTCCGCTCGTTGTCCCAGCCCGGATTGAAGGTCAAGCTGTTCTTCTCGAACATTCCCTGGAACAGCCCGATCGTGGTGGTGCCGTTCTGGAGGACGACCCAGTTCTGCTCGATCTTTCCACTCACCTGCTTGAAGTCGAGCTTCTCGTAGAAGGCCTTCGAGGCCTTGATGTCCTTCACGGTGAGGCTGACGGAGAAGTTGCCGAGCTGCACGGGGTCGTCCTTCTTGGCCGGCTTGTCCTGGGGAAGGTAGGTCGTGAGGATCACGGCGGCCAGGCCGGCCAGAGTGACCGAACCGAGTGCGTTCATCGTCGATGTCCTTTCGATCCAACGTGACCCTCGGCGGGTACATGCGACCTTGGAGGGGGGGAAGCGCCGGATGCTAGATATCAAGGCCGCAGGCGGCAATAGGAGGTATGGGGGAGAGACCCCGGAGAGACCTCGGACGGTGACGCGACGCGAACGGAACCGCAGCAATGGCCGCCGTTCGGTCGCTCGTCGTGAGGTCCGTGTCCCGAACGCCGAGTTTCTTCGCTTGGTGCTGCGTTCGGGAAGGCCTTCGTTCCGATCGCAAGCCCAGGGCGAACAGGCACGCAGGCCTGGTCCACCCTGTTCGTTCCTGGGGACCTGCGTGCCGACCCAGGACCTCCCCCCCGCGCCGACTTCCCCGGAAGACTGCTCGGGTCTGCCAGGCCCGCAGCCTCCCGCCTACCGGAGCGTGGCCGGCGCCTTCGCCCGGAGCACCTCGAAGAACCCGAGCACGACGTCGATCCGCGTGACGTCGCCGCCCTCGCCCTCCAGCACGACCATCATCCGGCCGTCGGCCGCGAACGTCGGGGCGCCCGTGATCCTGCCGTCCTTGGGGGCGACGAAAGGCCTCGGGGCGGAGGCCGAGAAGGACGGCTCGGTCCGGACGGCGACGCTCATCACGCGGCCCTCGTCGTCGAGGTAGCGGATCTCGCCGCCGTCGGCGCTCCACCAGGGGGATCCTCCGCCGCCCGTCGAGATCCGCCAGCGGCCGGCCTTCGCGTCCTCCGCGCCCGACTCGGGCCCGCCGAACCGCTGGACGTGGAGTTCCTGCCTCCCCGACTCGATCGAGCCGTAGCAGATCCACTTCCCGTCCGGGGAGAACGCGGCCGCCGGCTCGCGGGTGTTCGTCGTGAGGTAGCGCGTCGCGACGCCCTCGGCGCCGCCCTGCCCGCGCTCGAGCACCCAGAACTCCAGGGCCTCGCGACCGGTCCTCACCTCCCAGCGGGCGAACGCGAGGTACCTCCCATCGGGCGTCCACGCGAGGGGGTCCAGCGAGATCCGGCCCCCCTGCAAGGCGTACAGGCACCGGGGCTCGTCCGTTCCGTCGGCCCTGCGCTCCAGGATCGCGGGCGCGCCCGAGGCGACGCCGGACCCGAAGGCGATCCTCTCGCCGTCCGGGTGCCAGACCGCGCTGAAGAAGATTCCGGGGGTCGTCAGACGGTTCGTCGTCCGGCGCTCGAGGTCGTGGACCCAGAACTCGTTCGGGGGCGCCCCCTCCAGGCGATCCCAGATCCCGTAGGCGACGCGCCGCCCGTCGCCCGAGATCGCCGCCCAGCCGAAGGGCTGGCTCGGGACCTCGACCGGCGCGGCGCGTCCGTCCGCGTCGATCCAGGCGAGGCGGCGCCGCGTCCCTCCCGCCGGCCGCGGCACCATGGCGAGGACTCCCGTGCGCGACGTCGCGAACGAGGGGTTCACCCCGAAATCGGCGGCGCCTCCGAGGACGGCGACCGCTCCGCCGGTCGGCTCGAGCCGGGCCAGGTCGAAGGGCAAGGCCACGAGCGTCTGCTCGCGCTGGGCGAGCAGGTGCCCGGTGGGGAGGTATGCGGCGCCCGAAGCCCTCTCGAGCACCACCTTGCGCGCTCCCGTCCCCAGGTCGACGACCTCGGCCTGCCGCCGGAACGTCCCACCCTCCGCGAAGATCCACGTCGCGAGAATCGCGCGCCCTCCGGGAAGAGCCCGCGGGTACCACCAGCCGCGCACGCCTCCCTCCTTCTCCGCCGCTTCCCGGACCACGACCCGGGGCTCTCCTCCCTTCGCGGGCACGACGAGGATCCGCGCCTCCGGGACCGCCATCGCCAGCGCGATCTCCTCGTCCGAGGCCCAGCAGAGGGTCGCCCAACCCGCCACCCGCTCGCACACGGTCGAAGGCGGCCCGGTCGGCCGGCCGGCCTCGAGCGCCACCTTTCTGAGCGTCATCTCGTACGTTCCGGGTTCCCTCTCGGCCAGGAAGGCGAGCCACCGACCGTCCGCCGACAACGCCGCGGAGAGCGCGCCCTCCGTCCCCTCGATCGCCCTCGTCTCGCCGCGATCGAGCCAGCGGGTCGCGAGGAACCACTCGGACAGGTTGCCCTCGGGCCTGTTCGCGGGGCTGGCGTGGACCACGACGTAGCTCGCGTCCGGCGCGATCCCGATCAGCCCGGCGAAACGTGGCTCGGCAGGCAGAGGCAGGGAGAGGTGGAAGACCTGCGCGGGGGCGGGATCCGCCGGGGTCGAGACCCGGCGGGCGATCCATCCGCCGACGCCCGCGCCCACGAGGAGGAGCGCGGCCGCGGCGGAGAGACCCCCCAAGCGTCGCGATCGCACCGCGGCTTCCCCGACCCCGGTCGTCCGCGCCGCCGGGACCCATTCGCGGGAGGCGATCGCCCTCTCGATCTCGAGGCGCGCGTCCCCGACGTCGCGCAGGCGCTGGCGGGGGTCCTTCGCGAGGCACCGGACGAGGAGCTCGCGCACGCGCGCGGGGGTCGCCGCCGGAAGAGGGGAGAAGTCCGGCTCGCCGTGGAGGACGGAGGCGAGCGCCTCGCCGACCGACTCCCCGCCGAAGAGGCGCCTGCCGGCGAGGCACTCGTACAGCACGCATCCGAACGCCCACACGTCCGCGCGCCTGTCGACCGGCCTGCCGCGCGCCTGCTCGGGGCTCATGTAGGTCGGCGTGCCGAGCAGGACCCCCTCCTCCGTGAGGAGGGCGCTGTCCGACTCCGCCGCGCCGCTCCCCGGCGTCCGCGGCCGGATCGACTTCGCGAGGCCGAAGTCGAGGACCTTGGCGACCCCTTCTTGCGTGACGCGGACGTTGGCCGGCTTGAGGTCGCGGTGGATCACGCCGGCCTCGTGCGCGGCCTCGAGGCCTTCGGCGATCTGGCGCCCGACGTCGAGCGCCTCCTCGACGGGGAGGGGCCCGCGCGCGATCCGCCCGGCGAGGCTCTCGCCCGGCACCAGCTCGAGCACGAGGAAGACGACGTCCCCGGCCCGGTCCACGCCGAAGATCTGCGCGACGTTCGGGTGGTTCAGGGAGGCGAGGACCCTCGCCTCGCGCTCGAAGCGGCGCAGGCGGTCCTCGTCGGCCGCGAGGGCGTCGGGGAGGACCTTGATCGCGACCTCGCGCTGGAGGCGGGTGTCCCTCGCGCGGTGGACCTCCCCCATGCCTCCGGCGCCGAGCGGGGCGAGGATCTCGTAGTGGGCGAGCGTCTGGCCGGGGGAGAGAGACACGAGCGGGGATCGCTGCAGGATACCCCCCCGGGGGCAGGGGAGCCGCGGCGGGGCGCGGGGGCCGTGCGAGGCGGGCCCACGACCGTGCGTTCGATCCGCTCCCGGCGGGGAGGAGGCGGCGAGGCGCTCCCCCGGGACGCTCGCCCCTCGCCGACTTCGGCTCCGGCCCCTCCGCGACGACGACGCGGTCTCCCTCGCGGACCTCGAAGAGGGCAAGGAGACGCGCCCGCGCCGATCAGGCGCGCCTGCGTCCGCGCCGTCGGCGAGACGAGGTCGGCGAGGGTGAGCGAGACGGAGGGGTCGATCCACTTCCCCCCCCCTCCCTCAAGGAGAGCGGCGCGCGCCGGGGGCGCGGTCGCATCCCCGTGCCCCACTCGCCGAACGCCACGAGGGCCTCAGCCCCGTGAACGCTTGCAACGCGGGGATGGAGCGAACGAGCCGCCGGGCCGGTGTCCTGGAG
>CBRGOK010000393.1:0-4440 GCA_967798035.1 uncultured bacterium | reverse complement strand
AGGTCGAGACCGGCTCGGCGATCACCTGGAAGTACCCCTCCTGCATCCTGCAGGGGGACGACTCGGTCGGGGCCTTCTACTCCGTCGCCGTCGCCGCCAACCGCCAGCAGGCCGACACGGGGACGAAGATGATCCACCTCGGCCGGAACACCCGCAGCACGATCGTCTCGAAGGGGATCTCCGCCGGGCGCGGCCAGAACACCTACCGAGGCCTCGTCCGGATCCAGAAGGGGGCGGCGGGGGCGCGGAACTACTCCCAGTGCGACTCCCTCCTCCTCGGCGACCAGTGCGGGGCGCACACGTTCCCCACCGTCGAGGTCCACAACCCGACGGCGCGCCTCGAGCACGAGGCCTCGACCTCGAAGATCGGGGAGGACCAGCTCTTCTACTGCCGGAGCCGCGGCCTCTCGGCGGAGGACGCCGTCTCCCTCATCGTGGCGGGCTTCTGCAAAGAGGTCTTCAAGGAGCTCCCGATGGAGTTCGCCGTCGAGGCCCGCAAGCTCCTCGGCGTCTCGCTCGAGGGGGCCGTCGGCTAGCGCCCCCGGAGGCTGCCCATGCTCGAGATCCGAGATCTCCACGCCCGCGTCGAAGGGCGCGACATCCTGCGCGGGATCGACCTCGTCGTCCCCGCCGGCCAGGTCCACGCCCTGATGGGCCCGAACGGCTCGGGGAAGAGCACGCTCGCCCACGTGCTGGCGGGGCGCGAGGGCTACGAGATCCAGCGGGGCCAAGTCCTCTTCGCGGGGCGCGACCTCCTCGCGATGAGCGCCGAGGAGCGGGCCCGCGAGGGGCTCTTCCTCGCCTTCCAGTACCCGGTCGAGATCCCGGGACTCGCCACCGCCCTGTTCCTCAAGGCGGCGCTGAACGCCGTCCGCAAGCACCGGGGGGAGCTCGAGCTCGACGCGATCGAGTTCCTCGCCCTCGCCAAGGAGCGGATGGCTCGCCTCGGCATGGACGAGCGCCTCCTCCAGCGCCCGCTCAACGAGGGGTTCTCGGGCGGGGAGAAGAAGCGCAACGAGATCTTCCAGATGGCGATGCTCGAGCCGCGCTTCTGCCTCCTCGACGAGACCGACTCGGGGCTCGACATCGACGCGCTCAAGGTCGTCGCCGACGGGGTGAACGCGATGCGCGGGCCCGGTCGCGCGATGCTTCTCATCACCCACTACGAGCGCCTCCTCGAGTACGTCGTCCCCGACGCCGTCCACGTCCTCACGCAGGGCAGGATCGTCCGCTCGGGCGACCGCACGCTCGCCCGCGAGCTCGAGGAGAAGGGGTACGTCGGGGCCGCCGCCGCGCGGCCGTAGCGAGATGTCCCGCGACGGTCGCGAGCGGTTCGTCTCGGCCTTCGCCCGGTTCGAGCCCGAGGCGAAGGCGCGCGGGCCCGGCTGGCTCCACGATCTGCGAGGCCGGGCCATCGCCCGGTTCGCGGAGCGGGGGCTGCCGACGACGCGCGAGGAAGGCTGGCGCCACACGAGCCTCGCGCCCCTCGAGAGGGCCCGCTTCGATCCGGCGGCGAGCCCGCGGGACGGCGTCGAGGAGGCGGCGATCCGCCGCCTCGCCGCGGGGATCGACGCCGCCGCGCGCCTCGTCTTCGTGAACGGGGCCTTCGCGCCCGGCCTCTCCTCGACGCGGGAGTTCGCGACGAGCCTCGGCGCGGCCCTCGAGGCCCGGCCGGAGGAGGTCGAGCCCCTCCTTTCCCGCGAGGCGGAGGAGGGCCCCTTCGTCGCGCTCAACACGGCCTTCTTCCGCGACGGGGCCTTCGTCCGGATCCCGGAGAACGCGGCCATCGAGGCCCCGATCCACCTCCTCTTCGTGACCGCCGGCGCGGCCGAGCCTCCGAGCGCCCATCCGAGGAACCTGATCCTGGCGGGACGGGGGAGCCGCGCGACGATCCTCGAGCACTACGTCGACCTCGGGCCCGGGATCTCCTTCACGAACGCGGTGACCGACTGCGTCGCGGAGGAGGGGGCCTCGATCGAGCGCGAGAAGCTCCTCGAGGAGGGGGAGGAGGCCTTCCACTTCTCCCGGTTCCGGGCCCGCGCGGGCCGCGGCGCCCGCCTCGCCTCCCACGCCCTCCTCCTGGGCGGGGGGCTCGTCCGCGACGAGGTCGAGGCGCTCCTCGACGCGGAGGGGATCGACTGCACCGTGAACGGTCTCTACGTCGTCGGGGGGCGGCGGCACGTCGACAACCAGACCCGGATCGACCACGCGCGGCCCGCCTGCACGAGCCGCGAGCTCTACAAGGGGATCCTCGACGGGGAGGGGAGGGGCGTCTTCGAGGGGACGATCCTCGTGCGGCCCGACGCCCAGCGGACGAGCGCCCACCAGAGCAACCGCAACCTCCTCCTGTCGGGGAGCGCCATCGCCACGACGCGGCCGATCCTCGAGATCCGCGCCGACGACGTCCGCTGCAAGCACGGCGCGACGATCGGCCCGCTCGAGGAGGCCCCCCTCTTCTACCTCCGCGCCCGGGGCGTGGGGGAGGAGGAGGCGCGCGCTCTCCTCGTCCACGCCTTCGCCGAGGAGGTCCTCGGGGTCCTCGGCGTCGCGGCGGTCCGCGACCGGATCGGGCGCTTCCTCCGCCGCCGGCTCGGCGGGACCCCGGCGCTCGCGGGGGTCCGATGAGCGCGGAGCGCCGGATCGCCACCGCTCCGCGACCGGCCGCGCCCGCGCTCGACAGCCGGCGCATCCGGGCGGACTTCCCGATCCTCGAGCGCCGGGTCCACGGCAAGCCCCTCGTCTACCTCGACTCCGCCGCCTCCGCGCAGAAGCCGCGGCCGGTCCTCGAGGCGATGGATCGCGCCTACGAGACCTCCTACGCGAACGTCCACCGGGGCGTCCACCGCCTCGCCGAGGAGGCGACGAAGGCCTACGAGGGGGCGCGCCTGCGCGTCGCCCGCTTCCTCGGCGCGGGGGACGCCTCGGAGATCGTCTTCGTCCGGGGGACGACGGAGGGGATCAACCTCGTCGCCCGGACCTACGGCGCGCGGCACCTCGGGCCGGGGGACGAGGTCCTCCTCACCGGGATGGAGCACCACTCGAACATCGTCCCCTGGCAGTTCCTCTGCGAGAGGAAGGGGGGGCACCTGCGCGTCGTCCCCGTCCTCGACGACGGGACCCTCGACCTCGAGGCCTACGAGCGCCTCCTCGGCGACCGCACCCGGATCGTCGCCCTGACGCACGTCTCGAACGTGCTCGGCACGGTGAACCCCGTCCGCCGGATGGTCGACCTCGCCCACGCGCGGGGAATCCCCGTCCTCGTCGATGGCGCCCAGGCCGTCCCCCGCCTGCCGGTCGACGTCCGCGCGCTCGACTGCGACTTCTACGTCTTCTCGGGGCACAAGGCCTACGGCCCGACCGGGATCGGCGCGCTCTACGGGAAGTCCGCCCTGCTCGCCTCGATGCCCCCCTGGCAGGGGGGCGGGGAGATGATCCTCTCCGTCACCTTCGAGAAGTCGACCTTCAAACCCGCCCCCCACCGCTTCGAGGCGGGGACGCCCGACATCGTCGGGGCGATCGGGCTCGGGGCGGCCCTCGACTACCTCGAGGGGATCGGGCTCGAGGCGATCGACGCCCACGAGCGCTCCCTCCTCGCGCGGGCGACGGAGGCGATCGCCTCGATCCCGCGCGTGCGCGTCCTCGGCACGGCCCCGGGCAAGGTCGGCGTCCTCTCCTTCGTCGTCGAGGGGGTCCACGCCCACGACGTCGGGACCGTGCTCGACCTCCAGGGGATCGCGGTGCGCGCCGGGCACCACTGCGCGCAGCCGCTCATGGACCGCTTCGGGGTCCCGGCGACCGCGCGCGCCTCCTTCGGTCTCTACAACCTCCCCGAGGAGGCCGACGCGCTGGGGGAGGGCCTCCGCAAGGTGATCGAGGTCTTCGGCGGATGAGCGAGCTCTCCGACCTCTACCAGGAGGTTCTCCTCGACCACAACCGCAGCCCGCGGAACTTCCGCGCGCTGCCCGGCGCGAGCCGCCGCGCCGAGGGCTTCAACCCCCTCTGCGGCGACCGCGTCACGGTCTTCGTCGACGTCGACGGCGGGAGGGTGAGGGACATCGCCTTCCAGGGCTCGGGGTGCGCGATCTCGACCGCGGCGGCCTCGATCCTGACGGAGGCGGTGAAGGGGAAGACGATGGAGGAGATCGCCTCCCTCTTCGCCCGGTTCCACGGCCTCGTCACCTCGGAGCCGCAGGTCCCTGTCCCCTCCGACCTCGGCCGGCTCTCGATCTTCGCCGGCGTGCGGGAGTTCCCGGTCCGGGTGAAGTGCGCCACGCTCCCCTGGCATGTGCTGCGCTCCGCGCTCGAGGGGACGGGAGGGCCCGTCTCGACCGAGGAGCCGGAGGACTGAACGGCCCGGAGGACTGAACGTCATGGATACGAACCCGACAAACCCCCCGGCGCCGCCGCCTCCCCCGCCCTCCTCCACGCCGCCCGGGGCCC
>CBRGOK010000392.1:0-4466 GCA_967798035.1 uncultured bacterium | reverse complement strand
TCTTTCCGCGCGAAAACTCGAGGCGAAGGAGGAAGTTCTCGAAGGGTCTCCTCGCGAACCACCAGACCCCCGGACCTCCGGAGGGCCTTGCGACTCCCTCCACGACTTGGAAGCCTCCCTCCCCGGCCTGCTTCCACCCAGGCGCGCGGTCGAGGCCGAGGAGCGACCGGAAACCCTCCGCGTCGACCTCGCGCCCGGTCGCCCATCGGATTCCCTCGACGAGGTGGGTCAGGAACCGCGGGTCCTTCCACACCTCCTCGCGGTGGCCGAGCGCGGTGTAGAAGACGCGCCCCTCTCCGAACCCGCGACACCAGGCCAGGGGGAAGTCCCGGTCCCTGCGCTTCACCCCTTTCGCTCCGAGGTCGACGCTGTCGGGGTCGAGGGAAAGGACGACGTGAACCTTCGCGCGATCCCAGTCCTTGAACTGGTAGATCTCCTCCTCGATCTCGAAAGCGGGCGCCAGGTGGATCGTCGAGGGATGCCACGAGTCCTCCACGCGGACGCGGACCTTCTGGACCCAGGGATGGCCGTCGAAGCGGCCGCCGACCAGCTCGCCGTATCCGGGCCACTCACCGGAGGTGTCCGAGGCGGAGTGGATCCCGACGAAGCCGCCGCCAGCCCGGACGAAGTCGAGCAGGGCCTCCTTCTGTCCGTCCGCGAACGGGAGCTCACCCGTCGTGTAGAAGACGACGGCCTCGAAGCGCGCGAGGTTCTCCTTCGTCACCGCCGCGCAGTCCTGGGTCGCCTCGACCTCGAAGGAGCCGCGGCAGCCCTCTTTCAATTGGGACTCGGCGAGGGAGAGGGCGCCGGGGACGTCGGGCCTCGTCACGACCTCATGTCGGAATCCGGCGGAGTGCGTGAGGAAAAGGACGCGCGGAGTCTCGCCCGCGCGCGCGGTGGCGGCGAGCGAGGCGAGAGTGGAGGCCGCGAGACGGAGTCTGAGGGTCAGGCTCACCGACGTGGCTTCCGCCAAGACTACCGGACCGGGGCGACCATCCGATGCGCCGGCGATCCGCTACGGAGGCCAGGCCCCCCCCTTCTGCGTCGCCCTCTTCCAGTGCGCGCGGGGCTGCACGTTCGTGTACCCCTCGATGGGTCCCGGTTCGTACCGGAGGGCCGCCTCGAGAGCGGGATCCTCGCCCGCGAGGTAGTCGCGGAACCGCAGGGGGGCGGGAAGGTCCGGGTAGATCCAACGCCGCGCGTCGCGCGGATCGGAGTCCTGCCAGCGCACGCTCGAGCCGAGGAGGAGGTGCCCGGAGCGAGGGAGCGTGACCGTCTCGGAGTCCCCGAAGTGGTTGGGCGCCGCGCCCGTCGGCGCGCCCGCGAAGAGGGACCACGTCTCGCGCTCCAGGTAGGACGCGCAGTTCATCGCCGCGGAGAAGGTCTTGCCGTCGATCAGGACGATCACCCCCCCCGGAACGTCCACGCGGCTCCGGATCACGCCGTGGATCAGAGCCTGCGGGATGTAGTTGTTCCCTCCGCGGTTCCCCCGCAGGTCGATCACGAGCCTTTCGATGCCGTGCTCGGCGATGTGGGCGAACAGGCGCTGGCAGAAGGGGCGGAAGGCCTCGTCCGGCGCGTGCTCCACGCGCGCGAAGCGCAGGTAGAGGGCCTTCCCCCCGGGGAGCTCCTCGAACCAGTAGGGCCGTTCGGGCCGGCGCATCCGGAGGGGAGTCGGCTCCGGGCTCGCGACGATCCAGTTCGGCGGACGGGGACCCAGGAATGACGGAGGGCCGGGCTCGGGTCGCCGGAGGCGGACGCTCGTCTGCTTGCCCGAGGCGTCCGAGACGGTCAGGTCCGGGTTGCCGTCGTCGCGCGCGAGCCCGAGCCCGTCGTGGAACCCAGGGAAGGCGAGCGCGTACTCGAGCAGCGTGCGCGCTCCCTGGTCGTTGTCCGCGCCGATGAACGGTCGCGCCCTCCGGAGGACCTCCTCGATGGGGGTGCCCCTCAGGGCGATGACCCGGCGGCCGACCGCCTCTCCGTAGATCGGGTCGGCGGCGAGCACGAACAGGCCGTCGTCGAAGAACTCGAAATCGATGGGGTAGCTCACGGCCTCCGGCGAGGACGGCGCGGGGATCAGGGTCGAATGGCCGTCCTCGAGGAGCGCGACCAGGCGCATCAGCCGCAGCAGGAACTCCGCGTCCGAGATCTCGCCCATTCCCCGGCGGGAGGCTTCGACCTCGCGATCCCACTCCTCGCGCGCGTGACGCGCGTAGGGATCGGGATGGGCCTTGCGGATCGTCTCGACCAGGAAGGCGAGGTCCGCCTCGCGGTCCGCGAGGTGGGGGGGGATCTGCCCCCCGACATCCGCGGAAGGGGTCGGAGCGATCCTGCCGGCTCCCCCGGCGACGAGGGGAGCGAGGGCGCAGGCGAGGAGCACGGGACGGAATTCCATGGGTCGCCTCCAGGGTCGAACGGAGATGGCCGCGCCGGGGATTCCGGAACGGCAAGCCCGTGGGTCGCGATCGATGGGGGGCGCGTCGCCTCCTACGGAGGAGGGTCGGTCCGTGTTACGTGCGGCCTTGCTCCTCACGCCGCGGTGTCGAACGGGGCGAGGATCGGAGCCAGCGGGCGGCGCGAGGCGGTCAGCCGAGCGGCGAGGTAGAGAAGGCCGACCAGGAGGAGGAGTGCCTGGTAGCCGGTGACGAGGGAGAAGTACTCGAGCACGCCCCCCGCGACCGCGCCGAGGAGGTTCGCGCCGTATTCCCGGGCGAGGCCTCCCGACTTCTTGATCGCGGTCCCGAACAGCAGCCCCGCGCAGAAGATCGGGGAGAGCCCGAGCCCCGCGTAGAAGACCGACTCGAGGAGGCGGTTCTCGATCCGGACCGACCCGATCGGGAGGAGGGCGTTGAGGCCGAGGAGGGAAAGGAGGACGACCGTCACGAGCCAGGGTCGCCGGATCTCGATCTTTGTGACGACGAGGGTCGCGGCGAGGGCGAGGGCGAGGATCGAGGCGATGACCGCCGAGGCGACGACCCACGTCGATCCCCAGAGGAGCCCGAACTGGACGATCGACTTCGTCTCGAGGAGGAGGAAGCCCGCCCCGAGGAAGAAGCACTCCCACGACCAGCGGCCGGGAGCGCGGCGCAGCACGCCGAGGACCGAGGCCCCCGCGGCGAGGAGGACGAAGGCGAGGACGACCGTGTAGTGGGCGGGGAGGTGGCGCCCCCTCATATAAAGGAAGGGCCAGTCGTCGGTCGTGGGGGGGACGGATCGGTCGCGCTCGTGGAGCCGGCCGGGGCTGCTCTCCCGCTCGTGGCCGTAGGCGAGGACCCGGTCGGGGATGGGGGGGAAGTCGGTCTTCCCGCGGAGGCGGGGGCCCGCCAGCATCATCGCGAGCCAGGAGCGGCGCTCGTGGACGTGGACGCGGGGCTCCTCGCCGAAGGCCGAAGCGGCGAGGTTCGCGAGACGGTCGACGAGCCAGCGCTCGCGGAAGTAATTGTAGAGGCAGAGGAGGCCGTTTGGCTTGAGGACGTCCCGCACGGCGCGGAACGCCTCCTCCGTGAAGAGGTAGGACTCGAGCCGGACGCTCGTGAAGGAGGACTGGACGGTGAGGGAGTCGACGAGGCCGAAGACGACGAGGTCGTAGCGGCGCTCCGTCGTACGGAGGAAGTGGCGGGCGTCGTCACAGATTGCCGTCACCCGCGGGTCGTCGTAGGGCCGCTCCGGATGCAGCTCCTTCCCGAGGCGGAGGATCGCCGGGTCGATCTCAACCGCGTCGACCCTCTTCGCCCCGTGCTTCAACGCCGCCGTGACGTCGGTGCCGCTCCCCGCCCCGAGGATGAGGACGTCCTCGAAAGAGTCCCCGAAGACGGCGTAGGGCCACTCGTAGAAGTATTCCTTCTTCCCGAGCGGGGCCATCGACTGGTGGAAGATCGCGTTCACCTCGAGGACCGTCTCGTCCGCCTCCTTCCGGACGGTGATCCTGGAGTAGGGGGACCAGATGCTGTCGGGGGCGAGCCGGCCGACCAGGGGACCGCAGGCGAAGAGCAGAGCCGCGTTGGCGAACCTCCGAGGGGTGAGCGGCGGACCGAGGAGGAAGGGGGCGGCGAGGCAAGCGATCCCGAAGAACCAGACCGAGGCGGGACCTTCCAGGAATGAACAGAGGGCGAACGCGGCAACCCCCGCGAGACTCCCCGCCACGTTCCAGACGTAGGCGCGCAGGGCGGGGAGCCGGTTCATCTCGCGTCCCATCCCCTGGGCAAGGGCCGTGAAGAACGCGGCGATCCCGACGAAGAGGATCGGGAGGAGGAGCCGGGTCTCGACGACGAGTCGGTTCTCCGTCGTCCCACTCGAGAAGTAGATCTCCGTGGCGGTCGGGACCGCGACCTCGAGCCGCAGCGCCGCGACGGCGCCGAGGATCCCGAGAAGGAGGGTCGGGAAGAAAGGGAGGAGGTCCCGCTTCGAGCGGGCGAGGAGGCAGCCGAGCCCGATCCCGAGGAAGGAGGCGAGGAGGATCAGGTTCG
>CBRGOK010000391.1:0-4483 GCA_967798035.1 uncultured bacterium | reverse complement strand
GTGCTCGACCCTGCCGCGCCGCAGGGGATCTCCCTCAGCAACGGGCTGCGCTACACGATCGGGCTGTAGCTCGACTCTCGAGGGAGGCGGGGAGCCATCGTCCCCCTGCCCCTGCCATTACCGGCAGGCGCTGGTCGGGCCGCCGCTCCGGCTCACGAACCTCGAGGTCACGACGGTCACGAACCTGTAGCCGGGACGGACTCCCGGGCTTCCGCGCGCGGACGGAAGAGGGCGAGGGCGCCGAGGAGCGCCGCGCCGAGGCCGGCCGAGGCGAGGTAGGCGACCTCGAGGTTCCATCGCTCCCCGACGAGGCCGAAGAGGGGGAAGTAGGCCGCGAAGGCGAGGCGCCCGACGAGGCTCTGGAGGGAGAGGACCGTCGCGCGACGCTCGGAGGGGACGAGCCGATGGGTGGCGTTGAAGACGACCGGGAAGTGGAGGCCGAAGGGGGCCTGCTGGGCGAAGAAGACCAGGAAGGCGAGGGGGGAGTGGGAGAGGCCGAGGAAGAGGAAGGTCGCGAGGAGCACGACCTGCATCCCGTAGAGGGCCGGGCCCTCGCCGAGCCGCCCGACGATCCGGGAGGCGTTGCGCGAGACGACGGCGGCCGCAACGTTGAGCAGGGCGAAGAGGACCCCGATCGTCCGGAAGGACTCCTCGCCCACCTCGCGGAGCTTCGGCTGGTACGTGTAGAAGGCGAGGCGCAGCCAGACGAAGAGGGTCGCGTAGTAGAGGGCGATCCATCGCACGGGCGCGTCGCGGAGGACGCTCCGGAAGCTCTCGCGCAGGACGGTCTTCGTCGCCGTCGCGCGCCCGCTCCGGGAGGAGGCGGGCTCCCGGAGGAAGAGGGCTGTCGCCGCCGCGCCGAGCATCGCGACGGCGGTCGCGCGGTAGGGGGAGGCGATGCCGAACCACTCGACCATGAGGCCGCCGAGAGCGAAGGCCACCGACGTGCCGAGGAGCCGGAAGACGGTGGCGGTCGCCTCGACGCGGAAGTACTCCGTCTCCCGCCCGGCGTCTTTGAGGGAATCGAAGAGGGCGGCCGAGGCCGCGGAGGCGAGGAGGGCCTGGCCGACGCCGAGGAGCGCCTGCCCTAAGGCGAACTGGCCGAAGGTCTTCCCCGAAGCGATGGCGAGGGCCCCCATCGCCTGCACGATCGGGGCGAGGACAAGGACGGGCTTCCGCCCGAGGCGGTCGGCGAGGAGACCGGTCGGCAGCTGGGCGAAGACGACCGCACCGTAGTAGATGGAGCTGAGGCTCGCGAAGCCCTTCAGGGCGTAGCCCCGCTCCCCAAAGAAGAAGTAGGAGACCGGGACGTAGGCGTAGGCGTACGCCAGGGCGTTGAAGAGGAGGAGGAGCGGGACGTTCCGAGCCGACCGGGAACCCCCCGCCGCCGGGGTCGGGGCCATGGGAAGGGGGCGGATTCTAGGGCCGCTAGAATCCCGCCCCGTGCCCCCTCCCGTCATCGCGATCGTCGGGGAGTCGGGGTCGGGGAAGACGACGCTTGCCTGCGGCCTGATCGCCGCCCTCGCCCGCCGCGGCCTGCGGGTCGGCGCGGTGAAGCACAGCAAGGGCTTCGACGACCCCGACCTCCCCGGGAAGGACAGCTCCCGCCTGCGGAAGGCGGGGGCCGTCGGCGTCGTCCTCGGCAGCGCGGAGCGCACGGTCGCATTCCGGGAGCACCCGAAGGGGGAGCCGACGCTCGAGCACCGGCTGCGGCTCCTCCCGGCGTGCGATCTCGTGATCGTCGAGTCGTACGGCTCGGCGGAGATCCCCGCGATCGAGGTGGTGCGTGCAGGGGTGAAGCCGCACCGCGCCGGGGAACGGCTGGTGGCCCTCGCCTCGGATGGGCCGGTCGAGGGGGCGAAGGTTCCGGTGCTCCCCCTCGGGGAGCCGGAGAAGGTGGCGGACTGGATCCTCGGTTTCTGCCGGGTGAAGGTGCCGGCCGGATAGGAATCGCGTGCTCCGGGACCTTCTCGTCTCGCTCCGGCCCGAGGAGTGGACGAAGAACCTCTTCGTCCTCGCCCCCCTCGTGTTCGCCGGGAGGCTCGTCGACGCGTCGTCGCGGGCGAGGGCGGGGCTGCTGCTCGTCGCCTTCTGCCTCCTCGCCTCCTCGGTCTACCTCTCGAACGACATCGCCGACCTCTCCGCCGACCGCCTCCATCCCGTGAAGCGCCGCCGCCCCCTCCCCTCGGGGCGGATCTCCGTCGGAATGGCCGGCGTGGCCTCGGTCCTGCTCGCCCTCCTCGGGCTCGGGCTGGGGTTCGCGATCGAGCGCGACTTCCCGGCCGTCACGGGACTGCTGGCGGGGTACCTCCTCCTCAATCTCGCGTACTCCTTCGTGCTCAAGCACGCCGTCGTCGTCGACGCGCTGTGCGTGGCGGGGGGCTTCCTGCTGAGGATCCACGCCGGGGGCGCCGCGATCGGGGCGGAGGTGTCCCACTGGCTCTCGCTCTGCACCCTCTTCGTGTCGCTCTTCCTGGCGCTCGCGAAGCGGCGGGCGGAGATCTCCCTCCTCGGCGAGGACTCCTCCGGGCACCGCGCGGCGCTCGCCCAGTACACCCCCGCCTTCCTCGACCAGCTGATCGGCTGGCTCTGCGCCTGCACGATCCTCTCCTACTCGATCTACACGGTCGCCCCCGAGACGCGGGAGAAGTTCGGCACCGATCGCCTCTGGTGGACCGTGCCGTTCGTGATCTACGGCGTCGCCCGGTACCTCTTCCTCCTCCACCGCCGCGAGGGCGGGGGGAATCCGGCGCGGACGATGGTCCGCGACGTTCCCTTCCTCGTGAACGCCGCGCTCTGGGCGGCGGTCGCGATCGGCGTGATCTACCGCGCCCGCTGACCGGGGGGCGGAGACCACCTCCGCGCCGCCGCCGCCTTCTCCGCGGAGCCCTTCGCGTCGGCGTACCCGGCGTCGTCGAGCCCCTCTTCCCGGATCTTGCCGAAGGCGAGGTCGAGTGCCTGCTCGAGGGCGGAGGGGTCGACGGGGGAATCGGCGAGGGCGGCGAGGGTCGGCACGGCGGAGAAGTCTCCGAGGAGGGCGAGGGCCTGGGCGCAGTAGAGGACGACCTCGGGGAGCGTCCCCGGGCTCCCGAGGGAGCGGCGGAGGGCGGGCGCGGTCGAGGGATCGCGAAGTTCGGCGAGGCCGTGGGCGGCCGCGACCCGCAGCTGCGGATCGCGCTCCTCGAGGGCGGCAAGGAGTGCCGGCGCGGCCTGGGGGTCGCCGATGCGCCCGAGGGCGAGGAGGGGCTCGGCGCGGTGGGCCGGATCGAAACGTAGGAAGAGGAGGTCGGGGACGGCGGACCGGGCGACCGGGCCCAGCCAGCCGAGGACGTCCATCGCCCGCACCCGGGCGAAGGGGTTGGGGTCCCGCAGCGCCGCTCGGAGGGACTCGATCCCCTCGCGGCCCGCGCGGGCGAGGATGTACCGGGCGTCGGCGACCGGGCGGAGGTCCGCGTCCCCGAGTTGGGCGGCCCATCTCGCGAAGCCGAGCCGCAGTCGGTCGTCCGTCGGCGGCACCTCCCCCGGCGGAGCGCCTTCGCGGATCCAGCGCGCGTGGGCCTCGTCGACGGCGGCGCGGATCTGCTCCGGGGCCGCGTCCTCCGGGAGGGGCCCCGCGATCTCCCGGGCGACCTCGAACGCCTCGGGGGTCTCGCCCCGATCGAGGACGACGAGGAGGCCCGCGAGGCCGGAGAGGTTGCCGAGCCTCGCGAGCCCTCCGGCGAGATAGGCCGCGGCGAGCCCGGACTTCTCGTACTGGAGGCGGAAGAGGAGGCGCGGGACGACGAAGCGCCGGCCGATCGTCCCTAGGGCGCGGGCTCCGTGGGCGCGCAGGGCCTCGTCGTCCGCCCCCTCGGCGAGCCGGGCGGCCGCCTCCGCCGCGGCGTCCGAGGGGATCTCGCCGAGGAGGGCGACGGCGCGGGCACGGCCGTGGAGTTCACGGTGGGGGTCGAGCGCGAAGGCGAGGAGAGCCGCGACCCCGCGGTCGCCGTGGCCGAGGATCTCCTCCCGCGTCCCCCGGGCGAGGCGACCCGTCCCCGCGCCGTAGGCCTCGATCATCTCGGCGAGGAGGCCGGCCTCCTCCTTCTCGAGGGAGGGAAGGGCGATGGGGGGGACCCTCGCCTCGAGCTCGGCGACGAGCCGCGTCAGCGCGCCGTCGTAGGTCGGCGACGAGTCCCGCCCCCGGCAGGCGAGGAGCAGGAGTGCGGCGCCGGCCGCCCGGCCCTTCAAAACGGGACGACCTCCTTGAAGATCCGGAAGGCCTTCCGGGTCTCGAAGGACTTCTCGTCCGCGAGGATCTCCGCCGGGTCCTCGGGGTAGGGGATCGTCTTGTAGGTGAGGTGCACCTCGATCGTTCCGGTGCCTTCCGGGATCGGGAACTCGTAGGTCCGCTCGACGCCGTTCGGGAGGAGCGTGCTCTCGGGGCGAGTCTCGAGGAGAGGGCTCTCCTCCCGGTAGGGGAGGCCTGCCGAGGCGCCGACCTGGT
>CBRGOK010000390.1:0-4498 GCA_967798035.1 uncultured bacterium | reverse complement strand
GGTAGGCCTCCCCGGAACGCGCGGCCCACAGCGCCCGGAACTCGGGTCGGCCCGCGATGGAGTCCCGCTCTCCTCGCGCGCGAGGGAGGTCGAACCCGCACGGTCCGAGCACGAGGAGGTCGGGGTTCGCCCGGGCAACCTCGTCCCATGAGACGCGTCGGGAGGGCTCCCCCGCGCGGGCGAGGGCGTCCTCTCCGCCCGCCCCCGCGATCATTTCGGGGATCCAGTGTCCGCCGACCATGGGCGGGTCGAGCCACTCGAGATAGACGACGCGGGGACGGCGTGTCGCGCGACCGGCGCGGTCGGCGACGGCCCGGATCCGTGCGCGGAGGGCGCCCGCCGTGCGCTCCGCCGCGTCGGTGACGGCGCAGGCGGCGCCGACTCGGCGGACGTCCTCGACGATGTCCTCGAGACCGGTGGGGTCGAGGGAGAGGACGCGAGGTGGCGGCGCCATCGCGCGCGCGACCCGTTCGACCTCCGGGAGATCGACGGCGCAGACGCCGCAGATCGACTGCGTCAGGACGAGGTCGGGATGGAGGGAGGCGAGGAGCGTGGCGTCGAGGTGGTAGAGCGGCCGGCCCGAGGCCCCCTCGCTCGTGACCCGGGTCGAGATCTCGGCGCCCGAGAGTCCCGCCGTCTCGAACGCGGGACGGGTGAGGCGGGGCTTCCCGCGGACCTCCGGGGGATGGTCGCACTCGTGGGAGATGCCCGCGAGCGAGTCGGCGAGTCCGAGGGCGCAGACGGTCTCCGTCGCGCCCGGGAGGAGGGAGACGATCCGCACGCGCGGATTCTCCCCGTTCAGGCGGAGGAGTGCAGCGCCTCGAGGGCGCGCTCCGGCTCGGCGCAGGAAACGAAGACCAGGCGAGGCCGTCCCCAGCGGCCCTTGACGCGGAGCTCGAGCCCGCGTCGCGTCGTGAAGACGCTCAGCGCCTCCCCTCCGGGGCGGACCCTCCATCCCCACCCCCCGTACTTCGACCACCGGAACTCGGCCGCCCGCGCCGCCTCGATCCGCGCGGCGGGGAACCGCCTCCGGAGCGGGCCGAACCCCGCTACCAGGCCCTCCGGCCCCGCCTCGACCGCGAGATGGGCGAACCACCGGCCTCCGAGGAGGACGAGGCCCGCGACGAAGGCGAGGACCGCGTAGTAGCCCGCCGGGGGGCGCTGGACGTCCGCGAGGCGCAGGGGGAGGAGGAGGGCGAGGAGCACCCCCGCGAAGATGAGGAGGGCGACGGGCCAGTAGAGGAAGGGCCTGGCGAAGGGGATCCGTTCGCGGTGGACCATGGGAAGGCGCGCCGCTCGTATGCGGCGCCCGGGTGGCTATCTTCCGCGGATCATGGCGACCGACCCTCACGCCCCCGCCCTCCCGGGATCGAGGCCCCCCTTGGGGAGGGGGATGCCCGCCAGTCCCGAGGCGGCGTTCCGGTCCGCCCGCGGCATCGCCCTCGCCCTGATCGCGGGCTGCGCGATCTTCGCCGGCATCGTCGTCTCCCTCCGCGGCGAGCGGCCCGGGACAGGGGAGATGGCGGAGGTGCTCTCCCTCGTCGGCTGGATCCTCGCGGGAATACAGTTCGTCCTCTCCTTCGTCTTCCGCGGTCGCCCCCCGGAGGAGCCCCTCGCCCGCGCCACCCACTGCTTCACGCGGACGATCGTCGCCCTCGCCCTGAACGAGGGGTCGGTCCTGCTGAACCTCAGCTTCGCGCTGGTGACGGGCTCCCTGACCCTGTTCCTCTACGCCGCCGCGGTCGGGTTCGCCGGCCTCCTCCTCCACTTCCCGACGCGGTCGCGCTTCGGGCTGGAGCCGTAGCCTCGAGCGCGAGCCGCGCCTCGCCGACGAGGAGATCGGCGAGCCCCGGCCCGTAGAAGGACATCGACGCCTCGTAGCCCCCGCGGGTGAAAGAGCGCTCGTCGACCACGTAGCCGACGTAGTCGTTCGCGTAGGCGACGAGGAGAAGCGGGCCCGGGAAGTGCTCCCGGAGCGCGAGGCCCGGGCCGGAGCCGAGGTCGCAGGGGAAGGCGGCGAGGAACAGGTCGCCGATCTTCACGGCCTGGATGACCGTTTCCGCCGGGGTGAAGGTCCGGGCGAGCGGGTCGAGGAGGATTCGCAGGATCGGGCCCACCGCCCCCCGGGTGTTGACCCCGGGAAGCCGGACGCGGCGCTCGCAGACGGCGAGCCCCGCTCCGACGGGCGCGGAGAGGGCGGCCCTCATCCCGCGGAAGCGCTCGGCGAGCGCCCGCCCCAACCGGTCCGTTCCTTCGAATCCCTCCCCGCCGCCCGGAACCACCGGAGCGAGATCCCCGCTCGCCCCGTTCAACAGGAGGGCCGGGCTCCTTGTCTCCTCCTCGAAGAGTCTCCGGGCGACCCCGGGGAAGTCCGCGGAGAGGAGGAGACTGCCAGATTCGAGGATCGTCGGGTGGGCGCCGAATCCGAGGAGGGTCGCGATCGGCTCGGACCCGCCGTCTCGCTCCTCCACGACGGCGAGGAGGAGCGACGGGTCGACGGGCCCGTCGGCGAAGCGGCGGTTCCGGACGAGGTCGGGGGCCTCCCCCCTCGCCCAGCGGATGGCTGCGGGGCGGACGAGCCCCGAGGCCTCGCGCACCCCGCCGGCGATCCGGTCGGCGAGCGCAGAGGCCCATTCCGGGTCGTGGTCCCCCATCCCGGCGATCTCGGCGAGCCAGTTGTCCCAGTACCCCCCGGGCCCGGAGTGGGTGTGGGTGGCGGCGAGGAGGAGGCCGTCGAGCCGGAGGTTCTCGACGCGAGCGAGGACCGCGGCGCGGAGGGCGCCCGGGATCACGAGGAGGTCGGCCGAGACGATCGCGACGGCTCGCCCCCCGCTCCGGAGGACGAGAGCCCGCGCGGCGGGGCGGTCGTGGACTGCCGTGAAGGCCGCGCCAAAGCGGGCCCCGTACCCCCCCAGAGGAACCGGCCGACCCGGGGTGAGGTCGACGCAGGCGCCCCCGGCGAGAAGCCCCTCCCCTCCGCGATCCGGCGCGGATCGCGAGGGAGGGCTCGGAACGGGCGCCGGTCTCGCGCAGGACGCCGCGAGGAGGAGGGCGGCCGCCCCGAGGAGGTCGCGGGCCGCGGTCATCGCCCGACCCGTATCGGATTCGACGCGATCCAGAGTTCGCCGTCGCGCCGGAGCTCGACCCGGTAGACCCCTTCGCCGGGAACCGGAAAGGCGAGATCGCCGCCCGTCCCGGCGTCGATCGGCTCGCCGTCCCGGAGCAACGCGACGTGGACGGAGGGGTCGGCCGGTTCCACCCGGACGATCGCCCTCAGCGGGAACCCGCCCGCGAGCGCTCCCCCCATCTCGATCCGGCCCGCCTTCCCCTCGATCTCGAACTGGAACCGGCGGACGGGGGCGAGGTGCTCGAGGGCGACGTAGACCCGCCCGCGTCGAATCGCCTCGAGGACCCCCTCGACCGAGAACGAATCGGCGAGGACTCGCGTTGTCACCACGCGCAGCCGGTCGCGGTGGGGGACGAAGAAGTTGTCGTGCGAGTCGCATGCGCCGAGGCCGACGACCGGCCGCGCGGCGAGCATCCGGTCCCACTCCCGGAGCCCCCGCGCCGGGTCCCCGAGCCCCAGCCGCACGGAGACCTCCGAGTCGAACGGGGCGACGAGACCGAACCGCCCGACGGTCCAGAGGGGGAAGTCGTCGACGAGGTCGGTCGTGAGGCTGTAGATCTCGACCGCGTCGACGTCGTCCCCTCCCCGCCAGCCGAAGAACGGGTAGCGCGGATGGCACGCGACGGCGATCCCCCCGGCGGCTCGCGTGCGGGCGATCGCCTCGGCGGCCGGGAGCCCCTCCGGGATGAGGTCCCGCACCCCGAGCGCGATCAGGTGGCCGTCGGGAGTTCCGACCTCCTGCGCGACGAGGACGAGGACGGGAGGTTCGCCGTGGGCTCCCTCCATCGGCAGGGCGTCGAGCACGTCGTGGTCGGCGACGAGGAGCGCGTCGATCCCGAGGTCCCGGGCGAGCGAGACGAGGGACTCGACCGATCCCCGGCTGTCCTTCGAGAAGGCGGTGTGGATGTGGAAGGAGAGGCGGAGGTCGAGCGGCGGGCGCGGGTCCGCCTCCGCGCGGAAGGGAGTGGGCGGAAAGCGATCGGGGAGCGGGGCCGCGCAGGCGCCCGCGAGGAGGAGGGGGAGGAGGGGGAGCCCCGTCCGCGCGCTTTGACTCGACTCGGGGCCCGGCCTAGCGTTCCCTCCGCGCCGGACCATGGCCTCGTCCCGAGTCGTCGCCGCCGCGTTCGGCGCATCGTTCGCGATCCTCACGACGGGGTGGACGCGGGGACTCGGGCAGGCCCTCGGGGGGGACGGCCTCGCCCGGCATCTGGCGCTCGGAGCCTTCCTTCTCGCGGTCGCGTGGGGCGCGTGGAGGAGGGAGTTCCCCGAGGCGTGGAGGCTCCGCCACGCGGGACCGTTCGCGGCTCTGGTCGCGTATCTCGCTCCGGCGTTCGAGAGGGAGGCGAGCCGAATCTACCACGCCGTCGGAGG
>CBRGOK010000389.1:0-4500 GCA_967798035.1 uncultured bacterium | reverse complement strand
GTCGCGGCGAGGAGGAGGGCGGCGGCGAGGAGGGGTCGGCGGAGCCTCACGGGGCGCATCCTATCGCGGCGCGGGAGGCGCCGCCTCGCCCCCCGGGTTCCCGTGGTAGAGCATCGCGTAGACGACGACGCCGGTCACCGAGACGTAGAGCCAGATCGGGAGCGTCCAGCGCGCGATCCGGACGTGGCGGGGGAAGTTCCCCCGCAGCGCGCGCGCGAGGGTGATCCCCGCGAGGAACGGCACGCTCGCCGCGAGGACCGTGTGGGAGATCAGGACCGCGAAGTAGACGGTCCGGATCGCCCCCGTCCCCCGGTACGGCTCGCTGCCGTGGTGGGCGTGGTACCAGAGGTACGAGGCGAGGAAGAGCGCGGAGACGGCGCAGGCTCCGACCATGCAGGCGCGGTGCGCGGCGACCCGCTTCCCCTTGATGCACGCGAGGCCGGCGAGGAGGAGGAGCGCGCAGGTCGCGTTGAGAGCGGCGTTGATCGAGGGGAAGGCCGCGAGGGGGATCAACCCGGCGGTTCCTTGAGCAGGTGCCGCGCGTCCTCCTCGAGCCGCTCGATCTCGTCGGCCTCGTTCCCCATGTACCAGCCCCGCATCCGCCCGGCGCGGTCGACGAGGACGAAGCGCAGGTCGTGCAGGACCCCCTCCCCTTCCTCCGCGACCGTCAGGGCGAACCCCTCGCGGATGAGGGAGTAGACGGCCTTCTTCTCCCCGGTCAGGAAGAGCCAGCGCTTCGCGTCGGCCCCGTAGGAATCCGCGTAGGTCGTCAGGACCTCGGGCGTGTCGAACGCCGGGTCGACGGACAGCGAGACGAACCGCATCTCCTCGGGGAGGAGGTCCGCGAGCCGCTTCATCTGCAGCGTGAGGCCCGGGCAGGGGCCCGGGCATCGCGTGAAGATGAAGTCCGCGACCCAGACCTTCCCGAGCAGGTCCGCGAGCCGGACCGTCCGGCCGCTCCGCTCGAGCAGGGAGAAGTCGGGGACCCTTCGGGACTCGGGGAGGGGGGAGGCGGTCGGGCCCGCCGGAGGCCCGCGCCGGCGCGCGAGGGTGACCCCGCCCACCCCGCGGAGGGCGAGGGGGGGGCGGATCCACCGGAGGCGGGCGCGCGACGTCACGGGAGGACCTCCGTCCCCCGTCGCCGGACGAGGAGGAGCGAGACGGCGCCCGTCGCGAGGGCGAAGAGGACGCACACCCCCAGGGAGAGGGCCGTCGAGGGGAACCCTTCCCGCTCCGGCTCGAGGCAGCGGCGCAGCGAGGCGAGGCCGTAGGTGAGGGGATTGGCGAGCATGACGACCCGGATCCAGCCCGCCGCCCCCTCCGGGGGGAAGAGGGCGCCGGAGAGGATCCAGAGAGGCATCAGGATCATGTTCATGAAGGAGTGATACCCCTGCACCGACTCCGTCCTCCACGCGCCGAGGAATCCGAGCCCGGTCGTCCCGAACGCGACGAGCCAGAGGACTCCGGCCGCGGGGAGGAGGTCCGCGACGCGGAACCTCGCCCCCCCGAGCGGTCCGAGGAGGAGGAGCGCGAGGGCCTGGATCGTCGCGAGGACGGAGCCCCCGAGCATCTTCCCGAGGACGATCGCCGCGCGCGGGGCGGGGGACACGAGCACCGCCTGGAGGAACCCCTCCCGGCGGTCCTCGATGATCGAGATCGTCGAGAAGATCGCCGTGAAGAGGACGACGAGGAGCGCGGCCCCCGGGAGCGCGTAGACCCGGTAGTTCCCCCCCTCGGCCGCGCCGGGCGGACGGAAGGACTCGCCGAATCCCGATCCGAGGAAGAGCCAGAAGACGAGGGGCGTCGCGAGGGCGCCGATGACGCGGCCGCGCTCGCGGAAGAACCGGACGATCTCCCGCCGCGCGAGGCTCGCCGAGGGGAGGAGGAGGCCGGGGCTCACGCGCCGTCCTCGAACCGCCGGCTCGTCCGACGGACGAACACGTCCTCGAGGGTCGGGCGCCGCACCGTGACGCCGGCGAGGGCGGGGCCGAGGGCGTCGGCGAGGCGCTTGGCGAGGGCGTGGCCCTCGCGCTGCTCGATCCGGACCCTCCCGTCGACGACCTTCCCCTCGACCCCGCACTCCCGGCCGATCCGCTCCCGCAGCCGCTCGGGGTCGGCCCCTTCCACGGTGACGACGTCCCCGCCGATCTCCCCCTTCAGCACCTCGGGCGCCCCGAGGGCGACGAGGGAGCCGCGGTCGAGGATCGCGAGCCGGTCGCACCCCTCGGCCTCGTCGAGGAAGTGGGTCGTGAAGAGGATCGTCGCCCCCGCCTTCGCCCGGAGATCCCGGAGGTGCGACCAGAGCTCCGCGCGAGCCGCCGGATCGAGCCCGACGCTCGGCTCGTCGAGGAGGAGGAGGGAGGGGCGGTGGAGGAGCCCCTTCGCCAGCTCGACGCGCCGCGCGAGCCCGCCGGAGAGCTTCTTCACGCGCTCGCGCCGGCGGTCCCCGAGCGCGAATCGGGAGAGCCCTTCCTCGATCCTCGAGCGGAGGTCCGCGCCCCGCAGGCCGTAGAGGTGGCCCTGGTGGCGGAGGTTCTCCTCGACCGTGAGGTTGCGGTCGAGACTTCCGGTCTGGAAGACGACGCCGAACCGGAGGCGGGCGCCGTCGGGGTCGGCGACGACGTCGTGCCCGAAGATCCGCGCGGTTCCGGAGGAGGGGAGGATCAGCGTCGCGAGGATCCGGAAGAGCGTCGTCTTCCCGCCGCCGTTCGGCCCGAGGACGCCGAAGACCTCCCTCTCGCGGACCTCGAGGGAGAGGTCGCGCAGCGCGACGCGCTCGCCGTAGGCTCGGGTGAGTCGGTCGACGGCGACAGCCGGCTCGGGAGACATCGCGCGGATGCTACCCGGGGGGGTCGGCGCGCGGACGCTTCAGGGACGTCCCCGACCGTATCCGAGGCGCGACAGCGGGGTAGGATCGTGTCGATGCGTTTCCAGCCGGACGGCACGCCCGAGAAGGTGTGGGCGTCCTGTTCCCCGGGCGGCCGCCTCGTTCCCTCGCCGAGGGAGGAGGCGCGGATCGAGGCCCTGCTCGAGGCGCTGCGGCGCGCCGCGGGCGAGGGGGCGCGGGGGTCGAGCCAGGAGGAAGTCGCTGCGGCCGAGGCGGAGCTCGGCGTCCCCTTCCCCGCGGCGTACCGGCGATTCCTCCTCCTCGCGGGCGGGGCGAGCCGGACTCCCGCCTGGCGAGGCCTGTGGCGGATCGACGACCTCGTCTCCCTCAACCGGAGTCTCCCGGTCTTCCGCTGGTTCGGAGGCCTCCTCGGCGTCGGAAACGAGGGGTTCCTCGTCTACGCGCTCGACTACCGCGCCGGCGGCGAGGAGCCGCCCCTCGTCTCCGTCGGCCTGAGCAGCTCCGACCCCTCGGACGTCACGCGGCTCGCGGAGCGCTTCGCGGACTGGCTCGGGGAAACGCTCCCCCCTTCCTGACGGCGGGGCGCGGGAGCCTCCTTGGGGGAGCTTCCTCTACGGCCCCCACTTCATCTCGGACGTGACGTTCAGCGCCAAGCGGTCCCCGCTCAAGTAGGGACCCCGCGCGCGGGCGCGCTCCGGCCCCCCCGGGCCGGGGAGCGCCTTCCCGGTCAGTGCGCCGCGGCGAGGGCGCGCGCCGCGTCCCCGAGGCGGTAGGAGATGTCGGGCCACAGGGCGATGACGAGGATCGAGAAGAGAACGAGGGGGTAGAGGACGAATAGCCAGATCCAGCCGCGGTCCCACTTGAGGTGCATGAAGAAGGCGGCGACGCAGGAGGCCTTCGCGGAGGCGATGAGGAGCGCGAGCGTGATGTTCCCCGCGCGGCCGAGGTGGACCTCGGAGGCGGCGACCGTGAGGGCGGTCCCGACGAGCAGGACGAGGAGGATCGAGACGTAGAGGCGGATGCTCGCGACGTGGCCCATGGTCCCGTGCTCGTTCAGAGGAGGTAGAGGGTCGGGAAGAGGAAGATCCAGACGATGTCGACGAAGTGCCAGTAGAGGCCGACGTTCTCGACCGGCGCGAACCACTTCGAGGAGAAGCGGTCGGCCATGAGGAGCGTGATCGTGAGGGCGATCACCCCCCCGAGGACGTGGAGCCCGTGGAACCCGGTGAGGAGGAAGTAGGTCCCGTAGAAGAGGTCCGTGCTCGGGAAGAGCTCGTGGTGGAACTTCGCGTTGTACTCGATCCCCTTGACGACGAGGAACACGAGCCCGAGGAACGCCGTCGCGCCGAGGCACAGGCGCAGGCGCTGCGTCAGGTTGCGCTGCGCCGCGTTCACGCCGAGCGCCATCGTGAAGGAACTCAGGATCAGGACGACCGTGTTCGCGGCGGCGAGGTGCCAGTTGAGCCGGCCGTGTCCCGAGGGCCAGGCGGGGTCCGACATCCGGAGCGCGATGTAGGCGGCGAGGAAGCCGGTGAAGAACATCACCTCCGAGCCGAGGAACATCCACATCCCGAGCTTCGCTCGGTCGATCTTCTGCTCGTGCTCGGAGAGGGCGTGGGCGGTGGCGGTGGTCATGAGGCTTGGGCTCCCCC
>CBRGOK010000388.1:0-4501 GCA_967798035.1 uncultured bacterium | reverse complement strand
GGATCATCAGGACGAAGTCGCAGACCTTCTCGGCGACCTCCATCACGTGGGTCGAGAAGAGGACGGTGCGCCCCTCGCGCTTGAATTCGAGGAGGACGTCCTTGAGGAGGTTCGTGTTGACCGGGTCGAGCCCCGAGAAGGGCTCGTCGAGGACGAGGAGGTCGGGGGCGTGGAGGATCGTCGCGAGGAACTGGACCTTCTGCTGCATCCCCTTCGAGAGCGCCTCGACGCGGTGGTCCCCCCACTCGGCGAGGCCGAACCGCTCGAGGAGGGGCTCCATCGCCGCGTCCGCCGCCCCCCGCTCCATCCCCTTAAGCGCCGCGAAGTACCGCAGCGTCTCCCGCACGTGCATCTTCTTGTAGAGCCCCCGCTCCTCGGGGAGGTAGCCGATCCGGTCCTTCACCGACTCGTCGTGGGGGCGCCCGAAGAGTTCCACCCTCCCGGAGTCGGGCCCGAAGATGTCGAGCACCATCCGGATCGTCGTCGTCTTCCCCGACCCGTTCGGTCCGATCAGGCCGTAGACGGACCCGGCGGGGATGCGCGCGGAGAGGTCGTCGACGGCGAGGGTCTCGCCGAAGCGCTTCGTCAGGTGATCGAGGACGAGGGCGTCCACCGGTTCGGGCTCGGGGCGGGCGGGCCAACAGCATACGGAGAGCCACCGGGACTCTTCGAACACCTGTACGCCCGGCCAGCCCCCTGGCGGTCCGGTTCGGGATCGGCCTAGACTCGGGGTCCCCCCTATCCGCGTGCCGGGAAGGCGTCGCGATGATCCAGGTCCCCCTGCTCCTTCTCGCGCTCGCGGGGAAGCCCCAGGACCAGGGCGGGATCCCTCCCGAAAGACGCGGGGCAGGATCGGAGGCGAAATCCCAGGCCGGCTGGTGGGTTTCGGTTCGCGTCGTGGAAGCGGGGACGGGTCGCCCGCTCGAGGGGGTCCGGGGGATGGTCCTGTACCGGAGGGTCCCCTACGCCTGGATGATCGCAGGGGCCTGCATCCGGACGGACGCGGAGGGTTGGTTCAAGGATCTCGTCTCCTTCCCAGACACGCATGTTCTCTACGCCTCCGAGATGGCAATCCCCAACGTCTCCTCGCAAGACCGGAAGGGGGCAGCTCCGCGCTTCGGCCAGCTCTACCGTCCCTTCACCGTCACGGGTCCCGAAGGGGACACGACGGCAGGCACGTTCACGCTCGGCCCCGCCTCGACCGCGCGCGTGACCGTGACGGACGAGAAGGGTGGCCGAGTCTCGGGCGCTACCGTGGTCGCCGTCTCGGAGGACGCGCCGCATCCGATACAGTTCCTCGACTGCCCGAGGACCGACGAGGAGGGAAGCCTCGAGTATCTCGGCCTGGGGGAGGGATCCTGGCGGATCCTCGTCTGCAAGAGGGGGATCGGCGTCGCGTCGGCGGACCTTCCCAACCTGAAGTGGGGGGAGACGGAGGACCTCGCCCTCAAGCTCGGAACCTCCGGCGACCTCTACGTCCGAGGCCTCCTGCGCAAGGCCGGAGTCGACACCGAGCCGAAGAGCCTCTCCGCCTGGATGTGGGAGGTCTACGACGCCCGTGGAAAACTCGTCAGCTGCGGTCCCGTCTCGCCGCATTTTTGGGGTTTCAAGAGCATGGACGAACTGCCGACCTCGAGGGTGGATCCGGCCTTCGTCTACGCGGGCTCCTACGCGCCCGGCCGATATCGCGTCTTGGCGAGGTCGCCCAAGCCGCCTCCCCGCACGACGACCGAGTTCGTCCGCGACTGCATCGAGGCGACCGAGGAGGTCGTGATCGAGTCCGGCAAGGAGGCTCGGGTCCGCCTCACGCTGGACCTCCAGCCTCCTACTTCGCGCTGAATCGCCGCTCTCCACGCGCGGCGGAGGCCGACCGGGAACCCGCCGTCACCGCGTCGGAATGCGGCCCCGCATTCGGCGGATCAGGCCGACGGCGTCGAAGCGACCTTCCCATCGGAAGTCGCCGGACCGTATCCGGCGCCAGGCCTGCCGGACTCGCGGATCGTCGAGGGGGCGGCGAAACCGCGGGAGCTCCTCACGGTGGCGCTCGAGGATCGCGGCGAGGAGCCGGCTCCGGGAAAGCCCCGTCACCCTAGCTGCTCGGTCGAGGCGGCGGAGGAGTTGCCGAGAGAGGGGCACGGCGATCCTCGCCGTTCGCCCTCGCGCCTTGCTGAGCGACTTGCGAGGTCCACTCCGCGAGCGCTTTCGGGGCATCCGGATCTTACCGCGCGTAGGCGCGGCGGGCGAAGAGGAGGGAGAGGGTCGGGACGAGCCGGCGCTTGTTCGGGAGGAGCTTCAGGAACCGGAGCATGCGGGCCGGCGAGAGGTAGAAGGAGACGTACGCCTTCCTCCGCAGCCGCGCGATCTCCCCCTCCGGGACCGCCGAGAGGTTGATGTCCGAGTAGTAGGGCTCGTACTGCGACCAGTCGGTCGGCAGCGCGTGGCCGGCCTTCTGGACCTGCTCGTAGAGGGCCGTCCCCTTGAACGGGATGACGCGGAAGAAGGCCGCCGTGTGGAACGGGGAGCGGCGCGCCCAGCGGATCGTTTCCCTCATTTCTTCACGGGTCTCGGTCGGGAAGCCGAGCATGAAGAAGCCGTGGGTGAGGACCCCCGCCTCGGCGAGCCGGCGGACGTTCTCCTCGGTGCGCGCGATGTTCAGGTTCTTCTTCATCACCTTCTGGAGGCGCGGGACGGCCGACTCGATCGCGATCGAGGTCCGGTACATCCCCGCCTTCCGCATCAGGCCGATCAGCTCCTCGTCGAGGAGGTCGCCGCGCAGCCCGTTCGGGAAGGTGAGCTTGAGGCGGTAGTCCCTCTCGATCAGGCCGCGGCAGATCCCCTTCGCCCGCTCCGGCTTGAAGTTGAAGATGTCGTCCATGAAGACGAGCTCCTTCACGCCGTAGCGGGAGACGAGGTGATCGATCTCGGCCAGCACGTTGCGCGCGGAGCGCTCGCGGAAGACCTTCCCGTAGGAGTTGTGGCAGTAGGTGCAGCGCCAGGGGCAGGCGCGCGAGGAGAAGAGCGTCGCGAACTCCTTGTGCCAGAAGATCACTCCCCCCCGCGGGACGGTGTGGTACTTCTCCATCGGAACGAGGTCCCAGGCCGGGAAGGGGAGATCGTCGAGGTTGGCCGGCGGCGGCCGGTCGGGATTGCGGGCGAGAGTTCCGTCCGGACGCCGCCAGGAGATCCCGGCGACGGAGCCGAGGTCGCCTCCGCCGAAGTGCGCGCGGAGGAGGTCGGGGAACGAGAGGTCGGCCTCGCCGCGGACGACGTAGTCGACGCTGGGGTCCTTGAGGACATCGTCGGCGGCGACGGAGGGGTGGGGGCCGCCGGCGACGACGAGGACGCCGGGGAGGCGCCGCTTCACCTCGGCGGCGAGTGAGTGGAGGCAGCCCGCCTCGTAGGTCATCGCGGAGAGCCCGACGACCTGCGGCTGAAGGCGCTCGAGGCGGTCGGCGGCGTCGGCGACCGAGAGCGTCTCCACCTTCATGTCGATCAGGTGGAGGTCGCTGAAACCCGCCGCCCGCGCCCCCGAGGCGACGCACATGATCCCGAGGGGATGGACGTGCGTGAACTGGGTGTAGGGGTGGAAGGTCTGGACGAGGGCGATCCGCGGGTTCATCGCAGGACGCCCGGACTCTAGGGCACGCACGGGCACCGGGCAATTCCGGCGCGCCCGCCGCTATCCTCCCGCGAACCCCAGCCGGGGGACTGCGTCGAAAGGTCTTCCTGCTGCCCCCCTCGTCGAGGTCTTCCATGGCGCCGATCGCCCTTCTCCTCTCGCTCCTGCCCGCCTCGCCTCCTTCCGAGGAGCCCTCGCCGCTCGAGACGAGGATCGCCTCGGTCGTCGTCTACGGGGATCGAGCGCTCGTCACCCGGAAGGGGGAGGCGGACCTCGCCGACGGGGTCCGGAGGTTCACGATCGGGAAGTTGCCGGCGGGCGTGGCGGACGACTCGGTCCGGCTGAAGGTCGGCCGCGGCGCGATGGTCGTCGGCGTCGAGGTCCGGCAGAAGTCCGACCGCGAGGCGGCGAGCGCGGCGATCGAGGAGCTGCGGAAGAAGCGGGCGGAGGTCGCCCGGGCCCTCGACGCGGCGAAGGACGAGGTCGCGACGCTGGAGGCGGCGCGGGAGTACATCACCGCGCTCCGGGCCGCCTCGGCGGAGAAGATCTCGAAGGGGATGGTCGAGGGGGCGCTCGATCCCGCGAAGTGGGGCGACGGTCTCAAGTTCGTCTTCGCCAACCTGACGGAAAACGCGAAGGACCTCCGCGAGGCCCGCTATCGGATGGCGGGACTGCAGGAGGAGCTCGTCGCCCTCGACCAGAAGATCGGCTCGGTGCAGGGCGGCCAGCTCGTCCCCTACAAGGAGGCGATCGTGTCGATCGCGGCCGGAGGCGCGGGGAAGGCGCCCGTCGAGGTGGAGTACCTGATCGGCGGGGCGGGGTGGAGGCCGGTCTACGACCTGCGGGCGGCGGAGGACTTTTCCGGCGTCGCCCTCGCCCTCG